>NZ_NCVG01000023.1:313681-499111 GCF_002096835.1 Streptococcus mitis
CCACCTAGTTTCATCCACTCACTATTCGCATAAGAGCCACCTTCTTTTATGAAAAACCATGAATTATAATTTTTATCATATACCCACTCTTTTTCTGCCATCTTACCATCAGACTTCAAATAATAGCTTCCCAACCAAGTATTTGTTGACATATAGCCACCTCTCTTGAAATAATACCAAGAGCCACCTAGTTTCATCCACTCACTATTCGCATAAGAGCCACCTTCTTTTATGAAAAACCATGAATTATAATTTTTATCATATACCCACTCTTTTTCTGCCATCTTACCATCAGATTTTAAATAATATGAGCCTTGCCATGTATTCGTCACACGCTTATCATTTCTATAAAAGAACCATGAGCCATTTTCCTTAACCCAAGCATTCTTACTTGAAAAAGAATTACTTTGATTCTGAGAAGGTTTGTTCGGTTTATTCGTATCTTGTTTTTGAGAAGGTTTATTCGGTTTATCCTTGTCTTGTTTTTGAACAGGTTTAGATGGCTTAGCAGGACTTGTATTTTGTTTTTCTTTATCCTTCTTAGCTTTTTCTTGTTTCTCCTTTTCTTCCTGAGCCTTTAAAGAATCAATTTCCTTGGAAATTTTGTTATAGTCGTTATAAGCGCTCTGTAACTTCTCGTACTTACCTCTTTCATCTTGTAATTCTTTTGATTTTTTAGCTAAAGTTGCTTGTCGATTGCTTTCAGTAGTATTTGATGGACTAGAAGTATTAAAAACACTCTTTGTTGCTTTAGATAAATCTTCATTAGAAACTTTAATATAACTAATTCCTAAACCATCTTTTAAATAATGAAGTGAAATTCCAAGATACTCATTCTGATAAGTAGTTCCATAATTTACACCAGCAATAGATTGTGCATGAAGAAATTCTGAACCATTATATAGAAATTCTAGTATAGAATAATGAATCCATTGTTTCATTTCAGCTTTAGTCATTTCACTTGAACCACCACTTAAAGCAAAGTAGTTTTCATAGTACTGACCACCATATTCGCTTACTTCATCTTTCTTGCTAGAAGTAGGCAAGCCATATTCTCTAGCTACATCATTGATACCTTTTACATAGTGCCAATCATAAATACTTCTATTTGCTTCAAGAACTTTTTTTGAAAGTTTATCGGCAAAATCAATAGATGAACTAGCTAGAGTAAGCTGTGGCATGCCCATTTGACTACGAACTTGATTAAGCATATCCAAGGCAAAGTAATTCAGTTCAATTTCAACTTCCTTAGGAAGATTATTAAGATTATAAACCTCTACTTGATCTGAAGCACTAGAAATAAAATTACCTTCTTGTGAACGTAGCTTGCTACTTTCTGACTTCAAAATTTGTTCTGCTCGATTTCTTTCAGATTCACTTTTATCATAATTGAAATAATCTTTAAGAGCCTTTGCATACTCAGCACTGACTTTGATTGTATTCTTTTCTGAATAAGGTACATTTAACTGAGTTACTTGTTGTTCTAATTCTTTTATCTTGTTTTCACTTTCCTTCAAAGAATACCAGCGACCACCTGCTTCAAATCCACTAGACCCATTTGCCTTATAAAGACTATCTTTCTGCTTCTCTAGTTGAGAGATTCTTGCTTCTCTTGCAGAATCAGCATGAACTACACTATTACTAAATGCAAGTAATGTTACTGTTGAAAGTAACAACATTGAGCCTTTAACTTTCATTGTTTACTCCTTAACAAAATTCAAAAAAACTTCTATAAATTCCACAAAACCAATAATTCTAAATATCCATTCTTTTCTCACTTCTATTGTCAATTGACATAAAAGAAAAACTTAAGATATTCTAAAAATTATTTAACAGTACATTGTTATAATTCGTTTAAATTTTCCTTATTTTAAAATAGTTTTTTCTTGTAAAAGTAACCTACTGCTGTCATTAACATGCCACCGATAACAGCTAGGAAACTTTGTGCTGTTCCTGTGTTTGGCAAAGTTACCATTTTACCATCTTTATCTGTAACAGAAATTGTCTTATCTTCATTGACAGTACCTCCGACCTCTTCAGGAGCAACCACTGAACCATCTGAAAGGACTATATTTCCGCCTTGAGTGCTAACAATTGAAGCTCCTGTATTCGTTTCAACTGGTTCTTTTGTTACATCATGCACCACTTGACCTGTTGAAGTTGAAGTAGTTCCAATTTGAGACTTCCCTTGTTCGTTTGCTTCGACTGTTGTTTTTGGCTTTTCAGCAGGTACACCGTCAAGGCTTTCAGCGTTATCCTTACCTTGTGGTTTGTCTTTAGTTGATGATGTATCTGGTGTTACTGGTTTATCAGTTGGTACGCCATCTAAGCTCTCAGCATTGTCTTTACCTTGCGGTTTATCTGTAGTTGATGATGTATCTGGTGTTACTGGTTTATCAGTTGATACGCCATCTAAACTCTCAGCATTGTCTTTACCTTGCGGTTTATCTGTAGTTGATGATGTATCTGGTGTTGTTGGATCAACTGGAGTAACTGAAGGCTCTGTTGGCTGAACTGCTGGAGCTTCTGTTTCTGTTGAAGCGCTAGGTGCTGTTGGCTGAACTGCTGGAGCCTCTGTTTCTGTTGAAGTGCTAGGTGCTGTTGGCGTAACTACTTCTGTTGTTGGAGCTGAAGAGTCAATTGGTGCAAGTTCGTCTGCTGATACATAACCAGCTTGTGCAAGTGCGATAGTTGAAAGTGCTAGTGTAGCTAATAATTGTTTCTTGCTCATTTTGATTTTTCCTTTTCTTTATTTATTTTTCGGGTTATAACCTTTTCCAGTTAAACGAAGTTCCATTCCTGATGGTGTCTTAACTTTTCGAGCTATAACTTGAGCATCTCTCTTGATAGTGCGAATTTGATCATAAACCTTTTTATAAGGCAAATGAAATTCAACATCCCTTAAAAGGCCGTCTACATATCCTCTAGCCTGTTTGACTGCATAGTCAGGCTTCAGGATAAGGTCTGTGCCGTCCTCTAAGCGAGCTGTCGCACCTCCTTGTTTTCCTAAAACTTTTAAGTCCTTTAGGTGGACGGTTATTTCATCTGTCATAGATTTCTCCTTGAAGTTGAAAGGCGAAAATTACGCCGTGCTGTGTAAAAACGTATTTTTACATCGGTATTTCATACGCTGGGTTTATAGTCTAGGAACCCTTACTCCTTCAGCTTATGACCATTGTCATGCTTTTTCGTTCAGTGGCTGGACTAGATATCCTTTTCTAGTTTGCTACTCGCCCCCGTTTCTTTTTTATCCATAGCCACGCTGTATTAGGGCAAGCCTTGTATTCAGTTTTCAAAGGTCTGTAGTTTAATGACTTCTCGGTCAATATAGATTTATCTGTACTAGGTTTGGTCCGATTCTGATCCTAACAGGTAGTCAATAGTTACCCCAAAGTATTCTGCTACTTTTTTAGCATTTTCAAGACTTATCTGACTATATCCTGTCTCCCAGTTAGATATTGTGTTGCGAAACACTCCTATCTGATCAGCCAAAGTCTGTTGTGACAACCTGGCTTTTTTTCGTAATTCTCTGATACGATTTTGTGTTTGTTTCCTCACATCTACTTATCTCCTTCATTATTTGAACTTGACAGTATTTCATCATCCATCAGAGGAGCATTCTTCAGCTCCAGCATGACAAGCCCTAATCCATAAGCTAAGATCAATAATAAAGTCATTGTAACTAGTTTAAACATTACTATCCTCTTGATATTGTTCCTTATTTTGTTCGATAAGTTATCTTCTTCACCCATCGAGGATTGATAGAAAACGGCGGAGTCGAGGATGTAAAATTCATGCTCGCTCCTGTT
This sequence comes from Streptococcus mitis, assembly GCF_002096835.1. Taxonomy (GTDB): domain Bacteria; phylum Bacillota; class Bacilli; order Lactobacillales; family Streptococcaceae; genus Streptococcus; species Streptococcus mitis_W. The sequence continues at coordinate 317,491 of NZ_NCVG01000023.1, forward strand.
CCAAATGAGCTTGATACCAATTTTTCTAGTTCCTCTAAGTTGAAAGTGATGGAAATACTTTCTACCGTTTTATCAAAATACTCTACAATCATTTCAATCTCTTGAACTGATTGGGAAGTTGTAGATTTCATAGCTTGCACTCCGTTAATTCTCTCTTGGTGATTAAACAATCCCATAAAATTAATCCTCTTTCTGTTGCCATGATAAGAAAATTTGGCTGAGTTTCTCAGCTCTTTCTTTTTTCGGTAAATCAAAAACAGCTTTAGGAATCGTGTAGATTTTCTCCTTCGGGCTGCGACCTATCGTTAGCACTTTACCATCAATTGGTCTAAATTCATCTTTTAACATGTTTCAACTCCCTTAGACAATTCTGATAAATAGCTATTGAGTTTCGTCTCCGACAGTTTATCTGGATAATAGTATGCAATCAGACTAGGGCACTCATTAGGGAATTTTCTAGCGTGCTCACTTTGTCCTGATAGCTCCATAAAGCCCTGTTCTTTTTCGATAAGCAGAGCCATTTTCCAGAAGCGAATCATCATTTTGTAGAAGTACGCTGGAACATTCTGGATTGATTTTCCTTCAGCCTCTCCTGTTTTAATTTTGAAAATCAATTTATCAAGCTCACGTTCAAGATCTTGCAGCCAAACCTCTCCATAAATTTCCTGATCAGCTAAGAGGTTGTTGTAATTCTTCTCAACTTGACGTTTCGATTGATAGATTTTATTTTCAAGAATTTTTGCATCTTTTCCAAACAAACTGAGTTTCTGAACTAGTTGAGGAGAAAGAAAACCATGTTGCCCCATTCTAAACGCTTCAGAAATTGATAAATCAGATAAAGATGACTCGCCCTCGTATCGATTAGTATCGTATGAATATTCTGTCTGACTCCTCTCTGTATTTATTCCGTCCGCTTCGTGGACGTTTTGAAGTCCATTTTGCGGACGTCCGTTTTTGATACTTTCGCTATTACCAAGGCTTTGGGGTGCTTTTTCATAGAGAACTTTACCAAAAGCATTAACCCTCTTCAGTAACTCACCATCAGATGAATAGTTCTCCACTATTTCTAGATTAGCATCCACTAGCTGAAGATAAAGTCTATTTGGCTTATTGAGCCCTTGCCTAACTTCTCGTAAGAGACCATGTTCTTGCAGTTCTTTCTTGATTTTAGTAACCTTCATCTTTCCCTTATCCAGTAGTAGCATCAAGTCAGAAACTGTAAAAATTAGAAAGACTGCTCCATTTTCATCAACGTAATCTCTATTGCCCTTCTGGAATGAACTGATACTTAATTTACAACGATTATAAAGAGCACCATAAGCCAACTTAGCATCAGATGAAAGACCTGTGTAAGAACTAGTCAATTTGACATAGCCGTTCTCATTGTGTTGAATACGGGTGAAAAATATTTCTGGAATTTGATAAAAAGTTAGAGTAGCTAGTTGATCAATTGTGATATCCGCCATTAGTAGCCTCCTACAACTTGTAACCTCAAGCCACCAGCTTCAGGAAAATAAACAAGATGAGTTTGCTCTAACTCTTCAATAGCTGCAATAGCACGGCTTCTAGTCCATCCCATTGTATTCATCAAATCTAAAATCATTACGTCTCTAGTCAACCTTGAGACCTTTGTTTTGTGTTGTTTCATAGGTAATCCTTTCTTGTCACAAGCTAGTGTTAATTTACAGCTATATCATAATGGATAATGAGAAAATCTGTTTTAAAGGGACAATGAAATAAATTATAGAATCAAGGCATATAATTTATTTCCCTAAATATATCCCATCAATTCTGGATTATCTGACATTTTTTCTCCTTTCTTTAATTTTTGTAACGAAAAAAGAGAGCGATTTTCTCGCTCTCTCAAGTTTTATGATATTTAATTTTTCACTTTCCCAAAACTCTAGACACTTACGGAAGATTTTTTTATTTAACATAGACAATACCCAACTTCCCAAAAGCCACATCTCCACGGATAATCAAGGTTTTACTGGTTGGAGCTAGAGAAGTATCTGCCTTGGCTACACCACAGAAGGTTTCTACCTTTAAATCAACTCTCCAATGTTGGGGAACATAAATAACTGCACTTCCGAAACCAACTTCCACCTTCAGGGTTGCAGTATCTCCTAGAATTTCTGCATTGTCATAATATATCTTGGCGTTGCCAAAACCAACTTCTACTTGGTCGTCTACAAGATCTTGATCTTGTTTATAGAAAGTCCCACTTCCAAAAGCAACTTCCTTATCTGTAAGAATGGTCTTTTTACCATCATACCACCATTTTTTCCCATTCCAAGTTCTGTTAGAATGAGTGAGTGCGCTGACACCCATTACGATTAAAATACTTGCCCAGAACAATGACTGATTGGGAATTGGTAAAATGCCATAAAAGTGGTTAGCAATCATTAAGGCTACTAGAGCTGTAAAAGAGGCTGAAGTTAAGTGACGACGCAACAAAGCTCCAACTGATTGATAGGCAAAAAATGCAATACCAATCAAAGGCCAAATGTGCCCTCCCAGAGAAGGGATTCCAAAATTTCCTTGTAATAATATTAAAGCTGCCAATACTAGCAACACAATACCAAATACTTTCTTTTTCATGTTCTTACCTCATGTTTCTTAGATTTTCTTTTAGGAGAGATTGGTAATGTCGTGACACATGAACCTCCTTGTGGGTCTGATAAAAGGAAATGGTGCCCGTTCCTGAAAAGGACTTATCCACCGAATAGACTTGCCGAATATTAGCGATTGTTGACTTGGATACCCGACTAAAATAGCGAGGAAGGATAGACTCTAACTCATAGAGTTTAAGTCGAACCTCGTAGGCATCTTTCTGGGTATGGGCGTAAATCTTGCTACCTTCCGTCTCAAAGAAGAGAATTTCCGACAAGTCCAGATAATATTCACCTGTTCCCTTGTAAAAAATCAACCGAGGAGACTTGGACTCTTGCAAGAGACGCTGCAAATCCGCAATCTCATCTGTCAAAGCCGCCGCCTTGATGACAATTTCAGTTTCCTCTAAATTGCTGTCAATTTCGATTCGTAACTTCATTCCATCTCCTTTCTGACTCTACTATATCAAAGCCAAAATAAGAAAACAAGAGCAAAAAAGCAAGTGGTTACTTTAGACCTGTAAGTGGTTGTAGGATTACCTTAACTTACATGTCAAAATAGAAAGAAAATCATCCCCCACGCAAGACCGCTAGTATAACCAACCACTACATCCTTGGGATAATGCACTCCCCCTAAAACTCTCACTAGACCGAGGAAGGCTGACAAGACTAACAAGATAATCCCTAGAGATAAACTAGCATGAAGGCAAGCCATGGAAATAATGGTTGCTGAAAAGACATGACGACTGGGCATAGACTGACCAGGACTATCTCTGTCAAGCAAAGGTTTAATATCCCATTCCTCATAAGGCCTAGGGGCATTGATTTTCTTACGAAGAAGGGATAAAATCACAAAACCTGTAGCAGGTACAAACACATAGATTAAGACCGGTTTCCCTAAGCCTTCTTGGAAATAGGTAGTGGCCAACAAGGTTAAATAAACTATAGGCATAACTACCGTCATGAACCGATTGAAAGTTCTTAACAATCTCAGGAAAAAAGGTTTATTTTCAATGTTAGCAGCGATATGGTTATACCATTCTTGATAATTTTTCATATATTTTCTCATCACTTACTCAAATTTTATACTCAATGAAAATCAAAGAGCAAACTAGGAAGCTAGCCGTAGGCTGCTCAAAACACTGTTTTGAGGTTGTAGATGGAAGCTGACGCGGTTTGAAGAGATTTTCGAAGAGTATTACTTGCAGGGAAGCACTTGTCTTCTAGTATAGTGCAGAAAAAGAAGGCCGTCAAGCCTTCTTTCGATTTATTCTTCTGCTTCACCTTCTGTAAACTGACTGTTGTAAAGGTCAGCGTAGAAGCCTCCTTGTGCCATCAACTCATCATGATTGCCTTGCTCAATGATATTGCCATCTTTCATGACAAGAATCAGATCAGCATTTCGGATAGTTGACAAGCGGTGGGCGATGACAAAGGAAGTTCTTCCCTCCATCAATCGGTCCATGGCTTTCTGGATCAATTCCTCAGTACGAGTATCAACCGAAGATGTCGCCTCATCCAGAATTAGAAGTAGCGCATCTTTCAGCAAAGCACGAGCAATGGTCAAGAGTTGTTTTTGTCCGACAGACAAGGTCACTGTATCATCCAAGACGGTATCGTAACCATCTGGTAGAGTCATGATAAAGTGGTGAATCCCTACAGCCTTGCTGGCTTCAATCACGCGCTCATCACTAATACCTGTTTGGTTATAGATGAGATTGTCGCGAATGGTTCCTTCAAAGAGCCAAGTATCCTGCAATACCATTGAAAAGGCATCGTGTACTTCCGAACGCTTCATCTCCTTGGTATCCACACCATCAATGCGAATACTTCCCTTATCAATCTCATAGAACTTCATCAAAAGATTGACAATGGTTGTCTTACCAGCCCCTGTCGGTCCGACAATCGCAACCTTTTGACCTGCATGAACAGTCGCAGAAAAGTCATGGATAATGGTTCGCTCTGGTGTGTAACCAAAGGAGACTCGATCAAAGACTACTTGACCTTTCATATCGATCAATTGTCTTTCTTTATGGGATTCGTCTTCCATTTCCTCTTCAGCTAGGAATTCGAAGACACGTCCCATGGCTGCACTAGCCTGCTGAAGACTAGTAATCCCTTGGGCAATTTGTGAAAGAGGCTGAGAAAAGATACGAACGTAGGCCATAAAGGCAACGATAATCCCAATACTAATCTGCCCATTCAAGGACAAGGCTGCACCAACGATAATCACCAAGGCATAGCTAAAGTTCCCAATAAACATCATAATCGGCATCATAATCCCTGAAATAAATTGAGATTTCCAGATACTATCATACAGACGATGGTTTAATGTCGCAAATTCTTCTTTCGTACTCTCGATAGCATTATAACTGGTCACCACATTATGGCCAGAGTACATTTCCTCCACATAACCATTTACAGCCGCCAAATCCTGTTGCTGACTCTTAAAGAAGCCCTGCGATTTGCCCATAAAAACGGACACGAAAGCAAAACCGATAAGAGTTGAAACAACCGTCACTAAGGCTAAAATCCAGTTCATCCCAAACATGGTCACCAAAACTGCCACGACCAATAAAGTGGATGAAAGAACTGTCCCCAGACTTTGATTGAGGGACTGTGCTGCAGTGTCAACGTCATTAGTCACACGAGACAAGGTATCTCCTTGAGAATGTCCATCAAAATATCCTAATGGAAGACGATTAATTTTCTCTGCAATCGCTCTTCTCAGACGCTCTGAAAAACGTTGAATGGCTGTTGTAAACAGAAAGGCCTGCAAATAATTTGATAGGAGTCCAATCACATAGATGACGGCCAAAAAACTACCAATGGCTGCAACCGCAGCGACATCCACACTTGTTTCTAGCCCACTTGCAATAATATTGGTCATTTCCTTGATACGGGTTGGACCATATACAGTAATGATATTGGATACGATTGTTGCTAGAAAGGCGATTAGAAGGGCAAACTGGAGGCCTGCAAGATAGGGTTTACTCTGTTTCCAAAGAGACATTCTCTTATTTTCCATGTTCCAATTCCTCCTTCGATAGTTGTGAATAGGCAATTTCTTGGTAAACTTCGTTATTAGCTAGAAGTTCCTTGTGGGTGCCTTGTCCCACGACTTTACCTTGATCCAATACCAAAATCAAATCTGCATCCATAATCGTTGAAATACGCTGTGCGACGATAAGCTTGGTCATAGATTTTGTTTTCTCTGCTAGCTCTTGGCGTAGGACACGGTCTGTCTTGTAATCCAAGGCTGAGAAGGAGTCATCAAAGATGAGGATTTCTGGCTTCCGAGCCAAGGCACGAGCAATAGCCAGACGCTGTCTTTGTCCACCTGAGAAGTTGGTTCCTCCTTGGGCTACTTCTGACTCTAAGCCCGCTTCCTTGTCTTCGATAAAGTTCTTAGACTGGGCCAATTCTAAGGCTTGCCACATAGCTTGTTCATTAAGCGGTGTTTCTTGACTGTGTCCAAAGTCTAGATTGCCCTTGACATCACCTGAAAAGAGTACAGCTTTTTGTGGAATATACCCAACCTTGTTGCGCAAATCTTCCAAACCGTAATCTTGAACATTAACTCCGTCCACCAGAATTTCTCCTGCTGATACATCGTAGAAACGTGGAATTAGATTGACCAGAGTTGATTTACCAGAACCAGTTGAGCCGATAAAGGCCACTGTTTGGCCAGCTTCTGCTCTAAAGCTAACATTCTCGATAACTGCCTCCGAATTTGCAGCATAGCGGAAGGTCACATCCTTAAATTCGACCTGACCTTTGAGATTTTCATCAGCCAACTGCACTTGAGCAGGATTTCGGATAGAAGAATGCAAATCTAGAACCTGATTAATCCGCTTGGCAGAGACCATAGTTCGGGGAAGAACGATGAAGAGCGCTCCCATGAGAAGGAATCCCATAACAACCTGCATGGCATAAGACATGAAAACAACCATGTCACTAAAGAGAGGCAGACGTGCTGTCGCAGCAGCATCGTTAATCACATAGGCCCCAATCCAGTAAATCGCCACACTCAAACCACTTGAAATCCCCATCATGATAGGGTTCAAAATAGCCATAAGACGGTTGACAAACAAATTCAAGCGTGTCAATTCATCATTTGCTGCTGCAAATTTTTCATTTTGGTATTCTTCAGCATTGTAGGCGCGAACGACACGAATACCTGTTAAACTCTCACGAGTGATACTGTTCAGTTTATCAGTCAGCCCCTGAATCAAGGACTGTTTTGGAAAGGCTAGCGTCATCAAAACAGTCGTCATCAGAACGTTGACAATCACTGCCACAAGTACGGCCCAGAGCCAGTATTCTGAATGACCTAAAATCTTCCCGATAGCCCAGATAGCCATAATCGGACCACGCGTAACTACTTGCAAGCCCATGGTAATCAACATCTGAACTTGAGTAATGTCATTGGTAGTACGAGTTAAAAGACTGGGAATAGAGAATCTCTTAATCTCTGTCTGCGAGTAATCCAAAACTCGGTTAAAAATATCACTTCTCAGCCTACTAGTATAAGAAGCCGCCACTCGGGATGCAAAAAATCCAACTGCGACTGCGGATAAGAAGGCAAAAAAAGACATTCCGACCATCATACCTGCTGGTTGCCATAACTCATCCAAGTTGGTTCCTTGACTTCCCAGCAAATCCGTAATTTTCGAGATATAGGTCGGAACTTCCAACTCTAGGTAGACTGAAAAGCAGGTAAAGAGAATGGCTAGTAAAATCATCCCCCATTCTTTTCTACTAATTCGTTTGGCTAATTTCTTCATTCTCTCCTCCTATTCCCTTGATATTTTCCTGTAGTTGAGCAAGGACTTTCTCAAAAATCAGTAATTCATCTTCATCAATGCCTTCCATCAACTGCTTATCAATTCGTTCAAAAAAGGCTTTAACATGCTTCATTTGAGAACGTGCTTTGTCCGTCAAACGAACAAATTTTGCCCGCTTATCGCTAGGACTCGCCTCCAATTCCACCAAACCATTTTGCACCATACGCTTGACCAAGTTACTCGCCACAGACTTGGTAATATTTAGTTCCTGCTCTATATCTTTAATCAAGACCAGTTTCTCTTTTTGTTCACACTGATCTACAAAACGCAGAACCTGACCCTGTGGTCCACCCATAAATTCAATACCACAACGTTTGGCTTCCTTTTGCACCATCAGGTGAATCTGATGACCAAAACGCTTAAAGACTAACATCGGTTTGTCCATACTAACTCCTTTCTAACCATTGCATTTGGTTCTCCTGAGAACTAAATAAGTTTTCATGAGAACTATTTTACCACTTTGAAAAGAGATGTCAAGAAAAAGTTTTCATGAGAACTATTTTCTTGATTAAAAAAATCCCAAGTGAGCTTCTCACTTAGGATCATATTCTCAATGTTAAATTAGAACCCGTCTACGTTTGTGTAGATTTTTTGTACGTCCTCGTCGTCTTCAAGGACACTGTAAAGTTTTTCAAAAGTTTCAAGGTCATCGCCTGACAATTCCACTTCTGACTGAGGAATCATTTCCAATTCAGTCACTTGGAATTCTTGGATACCTGATTCACGTAAAGCAACAATAGCCTTGTGAAGGTCAGTTGGCGCTGTGTAAACCGTGATTGTGCCTTCTTCTGCTTCTACATCGTCCACATCCACATCTGCTTCGAGCAATTGCTCAAAGACTGCATCTGCATCTTCACCTGCAAATACAATAACTCCCTTGTTGTCAAAGAGGTATGAAACCGAACCTGAAGCACCCATGTTTCCGCCATTTTTACCAAAAGCTGCACGGACATTGGCCGCTGTACGGTTGACATTTGAAGTCAAAGTATCCACGATCAACATAGAACCATTTGGCCCAAAACCTTCGTAACGTCCTTCTGTAAAGGTTTCGTCTGTGTTTCCTTTAGCCTTGTCCAAAGCCTTATCGATAACGTGTTTTGGCACTTGGGCTTGTTTAGCACGGTCGATAACGAATTTCAAGGCTGAGTTTGATTCTGGATCTGGATCACCTTTTTTAGCTGCTACATAGATTTCTACACCAAATTTTGCATATACTTTAGAGTTAGCTCCATCTTTAGCCGTTTTCTTGGCTACAATATTGGCCCATTTACGTCCCATTAGGAATCTCCTTTTTTCACATTTTAATCTTTCTTATTATAACACAAGTTTTTTCGATTTTCACTAGAGGAAATGGATTTTATTTAGCAAATCGAGCTATGATGACACTTTTGTTGCCAAGATGGCCTTACCTTCTTTTATCAAGGGGTGACGGAATAATGAGAAGTACAGTTGAATGGTCATGGCAACCCAGATTAGGGGTTCGCAAAGGATAACTCCCTTATAGCCCGCCCAAGGAATAATCAAGATCACAAAAGCAATCTTCCCGATTAGTTCGATAAAGCTAGAAACCAGAGGAAGGACTTTTTGCCCCAAGCCCTGCAAGCAATTACGATAAATCAATAAGAGACTCAAAATAAGATAAAAGGCTGAACTGATTTGCAGATATAGACTTCCATTTTCTACCAAGTAGCTATCCGTCGAACTAGCCAAGAAGGAAACCAAGGCAGGACTGGCAAAAAAGAGAAAGACACATACAAAAACTGCCCAGGATACACTTAAACGACTGCCGATTCGTAGGCCTTGAACAATGCGGTCTGGGCGCTTAGCTCCTAGATTCTGAGAAGCAAAGGTCGTCATCGAAGCAGAAATAGCGGTCATAGGAAGAAGGGCGAAGGCCATAATGCGTCGAGCTGCCGTCTGGGCACTAATAATCACTGCACCAAAGGTATTAACAGAAGACTGTAAAATCACACTGCCGATAGATACAATTGAACTCATCAAGCCCATAGCCAAACCTTGCTCCAAAAGATCCGCGTACAAGGCCTTGTCCCATTTGAAATGTTTGAGTTGAGGGAGTAGTTCAGGTACATTCTTTCGGATATAGTAGAAACAAAGTGCAGCTGACAGCCCCTGCGAAATAATAGTCGCAAGTCCTGCCGATTGAACTCCTAACTGCAGTTGTGTAATGAAATACAAGTCAAGAACTACATTGATAAGGGCAGAGAAAATCAGAAAACCAAGGGCAGCTAGACTGTCCCCAATGGACCGCAACAAACCTGCAAAAAGATTATAAGCAAAGCTGACACCTACACAGGTCACAATCATAGAAATATATTGATAGGACTGAGGAAGAATTTCTGCAGGGGTATCTAGGTATTGCAAGAGTGGATACAATCCAAGAAAGCCCAGCAGCATCACTACAATACTCAAAAGTGCACCTAAAATCCAGGTGGTTGCTACTGCCTCCTTGATTTTAGTGAAATTCCTAGCCCCATAATAACGGGCAATAACAATCCCCATCCCATTGCCAACACCAAGAGTAAAACCTACAATCAGGTCAAAAATAGCTGTCGTTGCTCCTACTGCAGCCAAGGATTCTTGACCAAGAAATCGCCCAACAATCAAGACATCAGCAGTATTATAGAGCTGTTGAAAAATATTTGATAGCAAGATTGGGAAAGCAAAACTCAAAAGCGAGGGAAGAATCGGACCATGTATCAGGTCCACTGTTCGTTTTTTATTCATAAGGCTATTATATCAGCTTTCTAGAGGAGCGACAAGAAACAGCAAACTATAGGCAATCTGAAATCTTGAATAAAGAATCGAAAAAGCAGCGGATGGCCTCCACTGCTTTAACAGCTTATTCTTCAATTTCGATTTCAAGTTCGTCACCTAGGTCAAGAGTTACTTCTTCATTTACAGAATCTGCTTGAACTGCTTCATCTTTTTTGCTTTCAGCAACTTCTTCTCCATCAATCAAACCGAATTGAACACGGACTTGATGGTCAATCTCATCAAAGACTTCTGGGTTATCTGCCAAGTATTTCTTAGCATTTTCAGAACCTTGCCCAATTTTTTCATCTTTGTAAGAATACCATGCTCCTGCTTTTTTGATGATATCCAAATCGCTTGCGATCTTCAAGAGTTCACCAGTCTTAGAAATCCCTTCTCCGTACATGATTTCAACGAAGGCTTCCTTAAATGGTGGAGCCACCTTGTTTTTCACGACCTTGATTTTAGTTTCTTTACCGACATTGGTATCTTTTTGGTCACCAGTTCCCTTGATTTGCGTGCTTCCACGAACATCCAAACGGACTGAAGCGTAGAATTTCAGAGCACGTCCACCAGGAGTTGTTTCTGGATTTCCAAACATGACCCCAACTTTTTCACGCAATTGGTTGATAAAGATGGCAATTGTTTTGGTTTTATTGATAGAAGCACCAAGTTTACGCATAGCCTGGCTCATCATACGAGCCTGCAAACCAACGTGGCTATCTCCGATATCTCCATCAATTTCCGCACGAGGTACAAGGGCCGCAACTGAGTCGACCACGACAAGGTCAACTGCACCTGAGTCAATCAATTTCCCTGCAATTTCAAGACCTTGTTCTCCTGAGTCTGGTTGAGATAAGAGCAATTCGTCAATATTGACACCAAGGGCCGCAGCATAAGCTGGATCGAGAGCATGTTCCGCATCGATAAAGGCTGCAATACCACCTTCTTTTTGCGCTTGTGCAACTGCATGAAGGGCAACCGTTGTCTTACCAGATGACTCTGGCCCATAAATTTCAATGATACGCCCCTTAGGATAACCACCTGAACCAAGGGCAATGTCAAGAGCCAAAGAACCTGAACTCATCACTTGCACCTTTTGCTCCGCACGTTCACCCAAACGCATGATTGATCCTTTACCAAAGTCTTTCTCAATCAATTTAAGAGCGTCATTCAAGGCTTTTTCACGTTCTGCCCCGAATTTTTTTGAAATTTCATCTAATTTTTTTGGTTTTTTCGCCATTCTATTCTCCTACATTCTAATGGTCCTCAGACCTATCTACTATTATATCAAAAGTTAGTCACTTAATAAAGCCTTGCGAACTAGGTTAAAGGCATGCATAACAGCAATGTGACGTACATCTGCTCGACTTCTGCCTCCAATATTAACCTTGATGACCTCTGTTTCATGCTCTCGAGCCAAGCCTATGAAGACTGTCCCAGCTGGGTGTCCTTCTAGACTGTCTGGCCCTGCTACTCCAGTCAAACTAAGGCCAAAATCAGACTGGGTCTTGATTCGTGCCTGCTCAGCCATCTTCTGAGCTGTAAATGCAGACACTACACCATGTTCTTCCAAATCCTTGGCAGGAATATCCAACATCTTTGATTTTTCCTCCAAGCTATAGGTCACAAAACCACCTTTAAATATACTGGAAGCACCCAAAAAATTCGCTACAGTAGCTTGGAAAAGACCTGCCGTCAAGCTCTCTGCAGCCGTGATGGTTTTCCCCTGTTTTTTCAGTTCTTCTACCACAATGCTGGCCAAGCTAGTTTCTTCCCCATACCCATAACAAAGATCTCGTAAAGAAAGGCCTTCAAAAGTCTGGCGATCCAAGATTTGATTTTCCAAGATATCCAGCACTTGATTTGCCTCTTCTAGACTGCTAGCTTTTGTTGACAAGCGCAGTGTTACCTCTCCTGTCTTTGCATAAGGCGCCAAGGTCGGATCGGTTTGATTCTCAATCAAATCAGCCAAAATTGTCACCAGCTGACTTTCACCAATTCCAAAGAAACGAAGAACTCGGGAATACAACTTGCTCCCTGTCATCAACTTGGGTAGAAGTTGGTTTAAGACCATAGGTTTCAATTCACTTGGTGGACCTGGAAGGACGACGTAGGTCACTCCTTCGGCCTCTAACATCCCCCCTACAGCCAACCCTGTTTCGTTTGGCAGCGGAGTCGCTCCTTCTACAAGTTGAGCTTGTCTTTCGTTATTCGGTGTTCGGGCATAGTCTGGTCTCTGGGCAAAAAAGACATCCAACTTCTCCTGCGCCTGAGGGTCAAAGACTAATTCTTTCCCTAAAAATTTAGCTAGAGTTTGTTTGGTCAAATCGTCCTCAGTCGGCCCCAAACCACCTGTCAAAATCACCAGACTGCTACGTTGACTGGCAATCTCAAGCAGGGATAAGAGACGGGCTTCGTTGTCTCCTACAGCCGTCTGAAAATATACATCTACCCCAATCTCTGCTAGTTTTTCTGATAAAAACTGGGCATTGGTATTAACAATCTGTCCCGTCAAAATCTCTGTTCCAACAGCAATGATTTCTGCTTTCATGTTTCCTCCTACCTATCTATTCGTATTTTTTTGAAAAAATCGCAGGAAATTTCCCACGATTAATTTTTTATTTGTATTAAAAAACGAACTATTCTACTTCATTTGTTACAAAGACACCTTGTTGTTGATTCTCCCCATCACCAACAGGCACCCGTCCAAACAAATCTTCAAATAAGACAACATTTGTTTCCAGCTGAGTGACTTCTTCTTGTCCCAAAGAACGTCGCAATATATTCTGCATTTCCAACATATGCTCTCTCGAAACAATCTGGTAAGAAATACCTTGCAACATCTCTCCTTCGCCCTTCAATTGTTGAGATTCAATGGTTTTAAATGAATCTTTATAGCCCAACAAGCTAGGAATACTTTTCGCAGATAAATCAATATTAGTCTGCATATTCGTACTTAAGGCTTTTAAGATAGACTGATAGTGACTAACGCTATTCAAACTAAGAACTTTTTCAACAACCTTTTGAATGACTTCACGCTGACGCTTCTGACGTCCGTAGTCCCCTTCTGGGTCCTGGTAGCGCATGCGAGAATAAACAAGAGCTTCATCTCCATTTAGAGTTTGCTGCCCAACACCGATAGAAATGGTGTTAAATTCCTCTTGATCACTAATGGAAATCGGAAAACCTAGAGTATTATTGACAGTAACTCCCCCTACCGCATCGACTAATTGTTGCAAACCTTGCATATTGACCATAATATAGCGGTCAATATGAATGTTCATCATCTTCTGGATGGTTGAGATAGCTAATTCTGCACCTCCTCCAGCATAGGCTGCGTTCAGTTTCGCTTCTTCGATTTGTCCATCTTTATGCTGAATTTTCGTCAAAATATCTCGCTCTAAGCTCAACATTGTTGTCTTTCTCGTATGCGGATTAACTGTCAAGAGAATCATGGAGTCACTATTACCTTCCCAAGGGTCGGTTCGTTCCACATTTCCAGTATCAACTCCCATTAAAAGGATCGTTAAGGGTTCAGTAGCCTCAATAACATTGGTTTCTTCTCCAATTTTTTTATAGGTTTTTGATAAGGTTTGTGTACCTTGCTGATAAATAGTATAAGCGAAGACACCAACACCCAAAATTGTCACAGCTAGAAAAGCTAGCACCATTCCAATAATTTTTTTAACCATATTTCTATTAATCTATCAGTCTACCCATCAGGTAAACATCGATAAATTTCCCTTCCTCTATATATGCTCCACGCTCTTGGCGACCTTCAATTACAAAGCCTTGCTTTTGATAAAGATGAACTGCAGCTTGATTACGAGTTTGGACAGTTAGTTGAAGTCGACGAAGAATGCCACTAGCCTGCGCCCATTCTACGACTTCTTCAAGTAACAAATTTCCCAATCCATTATTCCAATATTTCTTACCAATCACAATAAAGAGATCTCCAATATGACGGACTCTCTTACGCTGGTCAGCTGTAACATTTACAAGACCAGCAATTTCATCATTCAGTAAGGCCAGTAAAGTGATTTGATTTTCCGAGTGAGCCTGTTTATCCAAAAATAACTCCATCTCAGTATCTGTCATCAAAATACCATCCCTGTCCAGACTGGTAAAATCTGTTTCTACACTGACACGATTTAAAAATGATACTAAGGCAGCCGCATCTTCAACCTCTGCTTCCCTAATGAGCAATTCATACTCCATGTTGAAGCTCCTCTAAGAGTTTTTCTGCACGTAAGCCCTTGGCTTTGAAGTTTAATCTGCGACCATCTTCCTCTTTTAGAATTTCCAATTCTAAATAAGTATCTGGTAAGGCATCACCTAAAAGATGTCCCCACTCAATGACAGTTACCCCACCACCAAAGAGAAACTCATCTAAATCAATAGAATCAGCATCCCCCTCAATACGATAAACATCTAGGTGGTAAAGTGGAAGACGACCTTCATACTCTCTCACGATAGTATAGGTTGGACTCTTAATCATCTGAGAAATCTGTAATCCCTTAGCAAGGCCTTTTGTAAAGGTCGTTTTGCCTGCTCCAAGTTCTCCAGTTAGAATTAAGACATCATTCTTCTCTAATAAACAGCCCAAACGTTCACCTAAGGACTGTAACTCTTCTTCGTTTTTAGTGTACATACCTCTATTATACCAAAAAGTTATTCTTTGTCGAGATATTATCTGTGAAGTCCAGATTATGAATTATGAGACTTGGGCTGGTTCTTGTTCTGATTTTAAAATAGGAACAGTAAAAAGAAAACTAATAATATATCTCTCATCAAGTGGCTATAAAATGAAACTTCCCAACGAATAACTTTTGGCACCAACAGGCCTAGAAATAGCATGCCCAAGGCAATATAAAAGGTCATGGATAATATTGACCAGGGATTTCTGAGAACGATTAAAATAGCTAATCCACTAATAAAACTTATTTCCTTCTTACCTAAAATCTTTTTCAATCCATATACGTACTTCTGAATGGGCAGAAAAACTAACAAATCAATACCAAATAAGAAAAAGAAACTCGGTAGAAAGACTTCTACAAACTCTTCACCAGTTGCTCTTCCCGTAAGAACATATTCTATGATAATCAAAGCTAAACCTAAAACATTTACCAATAGCAACAGAGTATACAAGAATTGTTGTCTATCTTCTTTAAAAACTGAATAATGTTGATTTCGTTGCCCTCTATAATAGTTTAGCCCTGCACCAATACTCGCAAGGAGCAACATACCCACTAAATAATAGAAGCAGTTTTGATTTAACATCAAGGACCAAGTCGATAAACTTAAACAAGAACAGCTACTAAGTCCAAAAACCGTCAGCAATAACAAAACTCGAATTTGCTTTTTCATTCTTTCCATCATTCTTCCTCCCTTACTTGCTCTTATTATAAGCTAGAAATTCTCATCATTGCTAGAATATTTCTCAACTGTCAGTTTTCTACTCTAAAATGCAAAAAAGTTTGATGCAAGTAATCCTCACACCAAACTTTTTGTTATTTTTCCTTAAACCAAAGAGCAATTTCTCGCTTAGCTGACTCTTCTGAATCTGAACCATGTACAACATTTTGGATAACCTCATTTTCTCCAGCAGCTTTTGCAAAATCACCTCGAATAGTCCCTGGTAAAGCTTCTTCTGGACGAGTTGCGCCCATCATGGTCCGCCAAGTTTCAATTACTTTAGGACCAGAAATGATACCTACAAGAACCGGGCCTGAAGTCATAAATTCACGAATCGGTGGGTAAAAACTCTGACCAACCAAGTCCTGATAGTGCTGGTCAATCAACTCTTCTGAAACCTGTGAACGCAACTCTAATTTTTCGATTGTCAATCCACGTTGTTCGATGCGTTTCAACACTTCACCTACTAGTCCTCTTTTTACACCATCTGGTTTAATGATAAAGAATGTTTGTTCCATACCCGTCTCCTTTGTCAGCTTCTTTCTTTTATTTTACCACATTTCATGGAAAAATGGAGAAAGTTTTCAGAAAAGAGAAAGAGAACCCGAAGGCTCTCTCATTCTCTCTTATTCTACTGTTTCTTCCACAGTTTCAACGGCAGTATCCACAACTACTTCTGTTGTTTCTTCATTTCCTTCTTCCTCTACTGGAGGGTTAAGGTATTCTTCTTCGTTGATAGCATGTGGTTCAAGGTTACGGTAACGGGCCATACCAGTACCTGCTGGGATGATTTTACCGATGATAACATTTTCTTTAAGTCCAAGGAGATGGTCTTTCTTACCACGGATAGCCGCATCAGTAAGGACACGAGTTGTTTCCTGGAAGGAAGCCGCTGACAAGAAACTGTTTGTTTCAAGTGAGGCTTTGGTAATTCCCATAAGGACTGGGCGACCTGTCGCTGGAACTCCACCTGCGATAAGGACATCTTTGTTAGCATCTGTAAAGTCATTGATATCCATGAGGGTACCCATGAGAAGATCTGTGTCACCTGGATCCATGACACGTACTTTACGAATCATTTGACGAACCATTACCTCGATGTGTTTGTCACCGATTTCTACCCCTTGGCTACGGTAAACTTTTTGTACTTCACCAAGAAGGTAAGTTTCAACTGACAAGACATCACGGACTGCAAGGAGACGTTTTGGTTGGATTGAACCTTCTGTAAGAGCAGCACCACGAGCTACTTGGTCTCCAACTTCAACACGCATACGAGCGGTAAATGGAACGACATATTCACCTTCGCCAGTTTCACCCTTAACAAAGACTTTCTTAGTACGAGTTGATGCATCTTCTTCGATAGCCGTAACTTGTCCTTTAACCTCTGTGATAACCGCTTCCCCTTTAGGATTGCGGGCTTCAAAGATTTCTTGGACACGAGGAAGACCCTGAGTGATATCGGTATTTGAAGCAACCCCACCCGTGTGGAAGGTACGCATTGTAAGCTGTGTACCAGGTTCCCCGATAGATTGGGCAGCGATTGTACCAACTGCTTCACCAACTTCAACCGCATCACCAGTCGCCAAGTTGATACCGTAACAGTGACGGCAGACACCATGACGAGTGTTACATGTAAATACAGAGCGGATAGTCACTTCTTCCACACCAGCATTGACAATTTCACGCGCCTTGTCTTCTGTAATCAACTCATTTGGACCAATGATCACTGCACCAGTTTCTGGATGTTTAACAGTTTTCTTAGTGTAACGACCATTGAGACGCTCTTCAAGAGACTCGATCATCTCTTTTCCTTCTGCGATAGAGCGGATCAAGAGACCACGGTCTGTTCCACAGTCGTCCTCACGGATGATAACGTCTTGGGCAACGTCAACCAAACGACGAGTCAAGTAACCTGAGTCGGCTGTCTTAAGGGCCGTATCGGTCATACCTTTACGGGCACCGTGAGTTGAGAAGAACATTTCGAGTACTGACAAACCTTCACGGAAGTTTGAAAGGATTGGCAATTCCATGATACGTCCGTTCGGAGCAGCCATCAGACCACGCATACCGGCAAGCTGTGAGAAGTTTGAGATATTACCACGGGCTCCTGAGTCCATCATCATAACGATTGGGTTCTTAGGATCTTGATTGGCAATCAAGCGTTTCTCAAGTTTTTCACGGGCAGCACGCCATTCAGCTGTAACGGCATTGTAACGCTCGTCGTCTGTGATCATACCACGACGGAATTGTTTTGTGATTTGTTCTACACGTTTGTGTGATTCTTCAATGATTTCAGCCTTGTCATCAACGACTGGGATATCGGCAATCCCCACTGTCAATCCTGCAAGAGTTGAGTGGTGGTAACCGAGGTTCTTCATACGGTCAAGTAGGGCAGAAGTTTCTGTCGTACGGAAACGTTTGAAGATTTCAGCGATGATATTTCCAAGGTTTTTCTTCTTGAATGGAGGGTTGAGTTCAAGTTTGCTGATTGCTTCCTTGATATCTCCACCAAGTGGCAAGAAGTACTTAGCTGGAACGCCTTCTGTCAAGTTGGCATTGTTTGGTTCTTGCAAGTATGGTAGACCCTCTGGCATGATGTCGTTGAAGAGGATTTTACCAACTGTTGTAAGCAAGACCTTGTGTTTTTGCTCTTCTGTCCATGGTTTGTTGAGGCTGTCTGTCGCGATACCAACACGTGAGTGGAGGTGAACATAACCATTACGGTAAGCCATAACAGCTTCGTCACGGTCTTTGAAGACCATTCCTTCACCTTCACGACCAGCTTCTTCCATGGTCAAGTAGTAGTTACCCAAAACCATATCCTGTGATGGAGTAACAACTGGTTTACCATCTTTCGGGTTTAAGATGTGCTCAGCAGCAAGCATGAGGATACGAGCTTCTGCTTGAGCTTCTTCTGAAAGTGGTACGTGGATGGCCATTTGGTCCCCGTCAAAGTCGGCATTGTAGGCTTCACAGACAAGTGGGTGCAAGCGAAGGGCCTTACCATCAATCAAGACAGGTTCGAAGGCTTGGATACCCAAACGGTGAAGGGTCGGTGCGCGGTTCAAAAGTACTGGGTGTTCTTTGATCACTTCTTCAAGGATATCCCAGATGCGTTCGTCTCCACGTTCCACCAAGCGTTTAGCTGCTTTGACGTTTTGCACGATATCACGAGCAACGATTTCACGCATGACAAATGGTTTAAAGAGCTCGATTGCCATTTCACGCGGCACACCACATTGGTACATCTTAAGTGTTGGACCAACGGCGATAACGGAACGTCCTGAGAAGTCAACACGTTTACCGAGCAAGTTTTGACGGAAGCGTCCTTGTTTACCTTTAAGCATGTGACTCAATGATTTAAGTGGACGGCTACCTGGTCCTGTGATTGGACGACCACGACGACCATTGTCAATCAAAGCGTCAACCGCTTCTTGAAGCATACGCTTCTCATTTTGAACGATGATACCTGGTGCATTCAACTCAAGCAAGCGAGCCAAACGGTTGTTACGGTTGATAACACGACGGTAAAGATCGTTCAAGTCAGATGAGGCAAAACGACCACCATCCAACTGCAACATTGGACGAAGATCTGGTGGAATAACTGGAAGGATGTTGAGAATCATCCACTCAGGTTTGTTCCCAGACTTGTAGAAAGCATCCAAAACATCCAAACGACGGATTGCTTTGACACGTTTTTGTCCAGTAGCTGTTTTCAACTCTTCTTTGAGTTCAGCAATTTCTTTTTCAAGATCTACTTGTTTCAAAAGGTCTTGGATAGCTTCGGCACCCATCTTGGCAACGAATGATCCATAACCATATTCACGCAAGCGCTCGCGGTATTCGCGCTCTGTCATGATAGACTTGTGCTCAAGCGGTGTATCCTTAGGATCAATCACCACATAAGCCGCAAAGTAGATAACTTCCTCAAGGGCACGAGGACTCATATCAAGGGTCAAGCCCATACGGCTTGGAATCCCCTTGAAGTACCAGATGTGAGATACAGGAGCTTTCAATTCGATATGCCCCATACGCTCACGACGAACTTTTGTACGCGTTACTTCAACCCCACAACGGTCACAAACAATCCCTCTGTAACGAATGCGTTTGTACTTACCACAAGCACATTCCCAGTCTTTTGTAGGACCAAAGATCACTTCATCAAAGAGTCCTTCACGTTCTGGTTTCAAGGTACGGTAATTGATTGTTTCAGGTTTTTTGACTTCTCCATAAGACCATGAACGGACTTTACTTGGAGAAGCTAGGGTGATTTGCATACTTTTAAAACGATTTACATCAACCACTATTTCTTCCCTTTCTATTCTAAGTGAACTGCTTATTCTTGTTCAGCAGCTTCTTCTGTTGCTTCCGCTTTTGTTGCTTTCTCAGCTTCTTCAGCTTCAAAGGCTGCTTTAGCCTCTTGGGCTGCTTTTTCGCGGGCTTTTTCAAGGTCATCTACGTGGATGACATCTTCGTCCATTCCTTCATCCAAGTCACGAAGTTCCACTTCTTGGTCATCTTCGTCTAGGACACGCATGTCAAGACCAAGAGATTGCAATTCTTTGACAAGAACTCGGAAGGATTCTGGAACACCTGGTTTTGGAATTGGTTTTCCTTTTGTAATAGCTTCATAAGCTTTCAAACGTCCGTTGATATCGTCAGACTTGTAAGTCAAGATTTCTTGAAGGACATTTGAGGCACCGTAGGCTTCAAGAGCCCAAACCTCCATCTCACCGAAACGTTGTCCACCAAACTGAGCTTTACCTCCGAGTGGTTGTTGGGTAACGGTTGAGTAAGGTCCGACCGAACGCGCGTGCAATTTATCGTCAACCATGTGGTGGAGTTTGATCATGTACATGACTCCGACAGAAACACGGTTATCAAATGGTTCACCCGTACGTCCATCGTAAAGGATTGTTTTGGCATCGCTATCCATACCAGCTTCTTTAACAGTTGACCAAAGGTCTTCAGAACTTGCTCCGTCAAAGACTGGTGTTGCGATGTGAATACCAAGAGTACGAGCCGCCATACCAAGGTGGAGCTCCATAACCTGACCGATATTCATACGTGATGGCACCCCAAGTGGGTTCAACATGATATCGACTGGAGTTCCATCTGGAAGGTAAGGCATGTCTTCTACAGGAACGATACGAGAGACAACCCCTTTATTTCCGTGACGTCCGGCCATCTTATCTCCGACCTTGATCTTACGTTTTTGAGCGATGTAAACGCGAACCAGCATGTTGACACCTGATTGTAACTCATCTCCATTTGCACGTGTAAAGATCTTAACATCACGAACGACACCATCGGCACCGTGTGGTACACGAAGAGAAGTATCACGAACTTCACGTGACTTGTCTCCAAAGATAGCGTGCAAGAGACGTTCTTCAGCTGAAAGGTCTTTCTCCCCCTTAGGTGTTACTTTACCTACAAGGATATCGCCTTCTTTAACCTCAGCACCGATACGGATAATACCCATTTCGTCAAGGTCTTTAAGAGCATCTTCACCAACGTTTGGAATTTCGCGAGTGATTTCTTCAGGCCCAAGCTTTGTATCGCGCGTTTCTGATTCGTATTCTTCAAGGTGGACATATGTGTAGACATCGTCTTTAACCAAGCGTTCGCTCATGATAACGGCATCCTCGAAGTTGTAGCCTTCCCAAGTCATATAGGCAACGATTGGGTTTTGTCCAAGCGCCATTTCTCCATTTTCCATAGAAGGTCCGTCAGCAATGAAATCGCCTTTTTCAACGACATCGCCAACTTTAACAAGCGTACGTTGGTTGTAGGCAGTACCTGAGTTTGAACGACGGAATTTTTGGATGTGGTAAACGTCCAATGAACCATCTTCACGACGAACTTCTACCTTGTCAGCATCTGCATAAGTAACTTTACCGTCATACTGAGCAATCACAGCAGCTCCTGAATCGTGGGCTGCTTGGTATTCCATACCAGTACCAACGTAAGGTGCCTTAGGATTAATCAACGGCACAGCCTGACGTTGCATGTTGGCTCCCATGAGGGCACGGTTGGAGTCATCGTTTTCCAAGAAAGGAATACATGCTGTCGCAACGGCAACTACCTGTTTTGGTGAAACGTCCATGTAGTCAACAACATTAGCTGGATACTCTTGGTTGACCCCTTGGTGACGTCCCATGACAACTTTCTCAGCAAATGTTCCATCTTCATTCAGACGAGAATTAGCCTGTGCTACAGTAAATTCATCTTCTTCATCGGCTGTCAACCAAACGATTTCGTTTGTGACAACGCCTGTTTCACGGTCAACCTTACGGTATGGTGTTTGAACAAAACCATATTTGTTCAAGTGTCCGTAAGATGACAAGTTATTGATCAAACCGATATTAGGTCCTTCAGGTGTCTCGATTGGACACATACGACCGTAGTGAGTGTAGTGCACGTCACGTACTTCATATCCAGCACGGTCACGTGTCAAACCACCAGGCCCCAAGGCTGACAAACGGCGTTTGTGAGACAACTCAGAAAGTGGGTTGTGTTGGTCCATGAACTGTGACAACTGTGATGAACCAAAGAATTCTTTAACCGCAGCTGTTACAGGACGGATATTGATAATTTGTTGCGGTGTCAAGACTTCGTTGTCTTGAACAGACATACGTTCACGGACATTACGTTCCATACGAGAAAGTCCAAGACGTACTTGGTTAGCAAGCAATTCACCAACCGCACGGATACGACGGTTTCCAAGGTGGTCGATGTCATCTACACGGCCAAGCCCTTCAGCCAAGTTGAGGAAGTAGCTCATCTCGGCAAGAATATCTGCAGGAGTGACGATACGAACCTTGTCATCTGGATTAGCATTACCAATAATAGTTACAACACGGTCTGGATCAGTTGGAGCAACAACCTTGAATTTTTGAAGAACAACTGGCTCAGTCACAACGGCTGCATCATTTGGAATGTAGACAATCTTGTTCAAGTCGCCATCCAAATAGCTTTCAATACTTTCAATCACGCTACGAGTCATGACTGTTCCAGCTTCTACCAAGATTTCGCCTGTTTCAGGGTCTACCAATGGCTCAGCAATAGTTTGGTTAAGCAAACGTGTTTTAACATTGAGTTTTTTATTGATTTTGTAACGACCGACAGCTGCCAAGTCATAACGACGTGGGTCAAAGAAACGAGCTACAAGCAAGCTACGTGAGCTTTCAGCAGTCTTAGGCTCACCTGGACGAAGGCGTTCGTAAATTTCTTTCAAAGCTTCGTCGGTACGAGAGTCCATTGGATTCTTGTGGATATCTTTTTCAACAGTGTTGCGAACCAATTCGCTATCACCAAAGATATCAAAGATTTCATCATCACCTGAGAAACCAAGCGCACGAACCAATGTTGTAAATGGAATCTTACGAGTACGGTCGATACGAGTGTAGGCAATATCTTTTGAGTCGCTTTCAAGTTCCAACCAAGCTCCACGGTTAGGGATAACAGTTGACCCGTACCCCACTTTACCGTTTTTATCAACTTTATCGTTAAAGTAAACACCTGGTGAGCGGACCAACTGAGATACGATGATACGTTCACCACCATTGATGATGAAAGTACCCATTTCAGTCATGATTGGGAAATCACCAAAGAAAACTTCTTGGGTTTTGATTTCGCCTGTTTCTTTATTGATCAAGCGGAAGGTTACAAAAATTGGTGCTGAGTAGCTAGCATCGTGGATACGAGCTTCTTCTAGCGTGTATTTTGGTTCCTTGATTTCATATCCAACAAATTCCAACTCCATTGTGTCTGTGAAGTTTGAAATTGGCAATACATCTTCAAATACTTCCTTAAGACCATGGTCTAGGAAATCTTTGAATGAGTCAGTTTGAATTTCAATCAAATTTGGTAAGTCAAGAACTTCTTTGATTCTTGAAAAACTACGACGGGTACGATGTTTCCCGTATTGAACGTCATGTCCTGCCAAGATGATTCTCCTTTGTAAATAAGTTCCAAGCCTTGTCAATCAGGCTTTTCTAATCGTCATATGGTTTTAAAAACCCCTATCACCGTGTCCTCTTGATAAATTTTCAGAATCTTTAAGTCTTTGTTACAAGCACTCAAAATCCTGAAAAAAAGCACAAAAAGAGCAGCTAAATCTGACTTCTTCAGAAGATTTAACTGCTGTGAGCCTTGTCTGGACAATATTTCAGACAAAACCTACGACAAATGATTACTCATATTATACCCTATTTAGCTAGATTTTTCAAGGGGATTAACGATTTTTTGACAAAATCTTTTCCTATAAGAAATACTGGCTAAATCGTAGCAAAACCTGTTGCGATTTTCTTTTATTTTAATTTCGAGAAAACGCTTGCATATTATTTTACTACATGCTATACTGATATAGAAATTTATTGATTGGAGAATCATCATGAGAAAAACACCAGCTCAAACTGAGAAAAAAATGGTCTACAGCATCCGTTCCCTCAAAAATGGAACTGGTTCTGTCCTTATTGGAGCAAGCCTTGTCCTACTTGCCATGGCTACACCAACTATCTCAGCCAACGAAAATACTACAACCACTAACGCAAGTAATAGTGAAACTACTACTGCCCTTGCCCAACCTCTTACTGATACAGCAACGAGCTCTGGTAAGAAAGAAAGCGATTTTTCTTCACCTAATAATGCAAACGCTTCCCTAGAGAAAACAGAAGAAAAACCTGCAACAGAGCCAACAACTCCTGTTGCAAGCCCAGCCGATTCAGCACCACAAACTGGACAAGATCGTTCAAGTGAGACAACTACTTCTACGAGTCCAGTAACGACTGAAACTAAGGCAGAAGAGCCAATAGAAGACAACTACTTCCGTATCCATGTCAAAAAGCTTCCTGAAGAAAACAAGGATGCTCAAGGACTATGGACTTGGGACGATGTTGAAAAACCTTCTGAGAACTGGCCTAACGGAGCCTTGTCCTTCAAGGATGCCAAAAAAGATGACTACGGCTACTACCTAGATGTCAAATTAAAGGGAGAACAAGCCAAGAAAATTAGCTTCCTCATCAACAATACAGCTGGGAAAAATCTAACCGGCGATAAATCGGTAGAAAAACTGGCACCAAAGATGAATGAGGCTTGGTTGGACCAAGATCACAAGGTTTTCTCTTACGAGCCACAACCTGCAGGAACTATTCGCGTCAACTACTATCGTACAGATGGCAACTATGACAAGAAATCTCTCTGGTACTGGGGAGATGTGAAAAATCCAAGTAGTGGTGAATGGCCTAACGGAACAGACTTTACGGCTACAGGCAAATATGGTCGCTATATCGATATTCCACTCAAAGATGCAGCTAAAGATCTTGGATTTTTATTACTAGACAGAAAGAAACAAGGAGACGATGTGAAAATCCGTAAAGAAGATTATAAGTTCACAGATTTGAAAAATCATAGCCAAATTTTCCTAAAAGATGATGACGAAACCATCTACACCAACCCCTACTATGTGCACGATATCCGTATGACAGGTGCCCAACACGTAGGAACTTCTAGCATTGAAAGTAGTTTTTCAACACTAGTCGGTGCCAAAAAAGAGGATATCCTCAAACACTCTAACATCACTAATCACCTAGGAAACAAAGTAGCTATTACTGATGTCTCAATCGATGAAGCTGGCAAGAAAGTGACCTACAGCGGAGATTTCTCTGACACAAAACATCCTTATACCGTTAGCTACAACTCTGACAAATTCACTACCAAAACAAGCTGGCGCCTGAAAGATGAGACTTACAGCTATGATGGTAAACTTGGAGCTGAACTCAAAGAAGAAGGAAAACAAGTTGATTTGACCCTTTGGTCACCAAGTGCCGATAAGGTTTCTGTCGTTGTCTACGACAAGAATGACCCTGAAAA
The DNA here is from genome assembly GCF_002096835.1 of Streptococcus mitis. Lineage (GTDB taxonomy): Bacteria > Bacillota > Bacilli > Lactobacillales > Streptococcaceae > Streptococcus > Streptococcus mitis_W. The sequence goes on from NZ_NCVG01000023.1 coordinate 343,013, forward strand.
AGTGGTTGGAACTGTCGCTCTTGAAAAAGGGGAAAGAGGAACTTGGAAACAAACTCTAGATAGCACAAACAAACTAGGAATCACAAATTTCACTGGATACTATTATCAATACCAAATCGAGCGTCAAGGTAAAACTGTTCTTGCACTCGATCCTTACGCTAAATCTCTCGCTGCTTGGAATAGTGACGATGCTAAGATTGACGATGCCCATAAAGTGGCTAAAGCCGCCTTTGTAGATCCAGCCAAACTCGGACCTCAAGACTTGACTTATGGTAAGATTCACAACTTCAAGACTCGTGAAGATGCCGTTATCTACGAAGCTCATGTGCGTGACTTCACTTCAGATCCTGCCATTGCAAAAGACTTGACCAAACCATTTGGTACCTTTGAAGCCTTTATTGAAAAACTAGACTATCTCAAAGACTTGGGTGTGACCCACATCCAGCTCCTTCCAGTCTTGTCTTACTACTTTGTCAATGAATTGAAGAACCATGAACGCTTGTCTGACTATGCTTCAAGCAACAGCAACTACAACTGGGGATATGACCCTCAAAACTACTTCTCCTTGACTGGTATGTACTCAAGCGATCCTAAGAATCCAGAAAAACGAATCGCAGAGTTTAAAAATCTCATCAATGAAATCCACAAACGTGGTATGGGAGCTATCCTAGACGTAGTGTATAACCATACAGCTAAAGTCGATATCTTTGAAGATTTAGAACCAAACTACTACCACTTTATGGATGCTGATGGTACACCTCGCACTAGCTTTGGTGGTGGACGCTTGGGAACAACCCACCATATGACCAAACGGCTCCTAGTTGACTCTATCAAATATCTGGTTGATACCTACAAAGTAGATGGATTCCGCTTCGATATGATGGGAGACCATGATGCCGCTTCTATCGAAGAAGCGTACAAGGCTGCACGCGCCCTCAATCCAAACCTCATCATGCTGGGTGAAGGTTGGAGAACCTATGCTGGTGATGAAAACATGCCTACTAGAGCTGCTGACCAAGATTGGATGAAACATACCGATACTGTCGCTGTCTTTTCAGATGACATCCGTAACAACCTCAAGTCTGGTTATCCAAATGAAGGTCAACCTGCCTTTATCACGGGTGGCAAGCGTGATGTCAACACTATCTTTAAAAATCTCATTGCTCAGCCAACCAACTTTGAAGCAGATAGCCCTGGAGATGTCATCCAATACATAGCAGCCCATGATAACTTGACCCTCTTTGATATCATTGCCCAGTCTATCAAAAAAGACCCAAGCAAGGCTGAGAACTATGCTGAAATCCATCGTCGTTTGCGACTTGGAAACCTCATGGTCTTGACAGCTCAAGGAACTCCATTTATCCACTCTGGTCAGGAATACGGACGCACCAAACAATTCCGTGACCCAGCCTACAAGACCCCAGTAGAAGAGAACAAGGTTCCAAACAAATCTCACTTGTTGCGTGATAAGGACGGCAATCCATTTGACTATCCTTACTTCATCCATGACTCTTACGATTCTAGCGACGCTATCAATAAGTTTGACTGGACTAAGGCTACAGACAGCAAAGCTTATCCTGAAAATGTCAAGAGTCGTGACTATATGAAAGGGTTGATTGCCCTTCGTCAATCTACAGATGCCTTCCGACTTAAGAGTCTTCAAGATATCAAAGACCGTGTCCACCTCATCACTGTACCAGGCCAAAATGGTGTGGAAAAAGAGGATGTAGTGATTGGCTACCAAATCACTGCTCCAAACGGGGATATCTACGCAGTCTTTGTCAATGCGGACGAAAAAGCTCGCGAATTTAATCTGGGAACTGCCTTTGCCTATCTCAGAAATGCTGAAGTTTTGGCGGACGAAAACCAAGCAGGACCAGTCGGAATTGCCAACCCTCAAGGCCTTGAATGGACTGAAAAAGGCTTGAAATTAAATGCCCTTACAGCTACTGTTCTTCGAGTCTCTCAAGGTGGTGCCATCGTTGCCCCAGCTGTGGAAGAAAAACCAGAATTTGACCTTTCAAGCTTAAAACAAGAACAAGGGCAAAATAATGGCCAAGGTACTATTTCAAACCGAGTGGTCAAACCTGAACATCAAGATCCAGCTCCACAAGTTAGACCTGACTCTACTAAACCAGATTCTCCTAAACCAGATGCAAAAGTAGCTGATGCAGAAGATAAACCTAGCCAATCTACAACTGATTCACAATCTACAACTGATTCACAAGCTACACAAACTTCACAACTAGCGCAAGAAACACAACCATCATCTGTAAGTCAAGCTGTTCAAAACGAATCAGTAGAAAACCCTAGCAAGGAAAATATACCTGCGCCTCTAGCTAAACAAGCTGAACTTCCAAATACAGGAACTAAAAACGATAACAAACTCCTATTCGCAGGAATCAGCCTCCTTGCCCTTCTCGGTCTCGGATTCTTACTAAAAAACAAAAAAGAGAATTAAACTAGCCCTCCTATAGAAAAATCCTCCGAGCATTAATGCTCGGGGGATTATTTTTTGTACAATATTTGTAGTTATAATACATTTGATTAGTATTTTTTATTAAGCCTCTTTCATGGCAAAATAAGACCGTACTTTGGGAGCCACTTGCGTTCCGAAAAGTTCAATAGCTCTCAGAACCTGATTATGTGGCATAGAACCAAGCGGTAGATGGAGCATGAAGCGGTCCAAACCTAAATCCTCTATCATGCGAATCAATTTTTCTGCCACCTGATCTGGATTGCCCACAAACATGGCACCATTTGGCCTAACTTGCTCCAAATATTGCTCATAACGCAATTCCTGCCAGTGCGAACGGTCTTTGGAAATAGCATCCACCACTTGCTTGGTCGGATGGAAATAATCTTTCACAGCCTGCTCGCCATCTTCAGCAATCCAACCCCAAGAATGGGCCCCAACCTTTAGTTCCTGACTGGCATAACCTGCTTCGCTCCCAATCTCACGATAAGCCTGAATCAACTTTTTAAAATAACGCGGATTGCCACCAATAATGGCATAGACAATCGGTAGGCCTGCCTGAGCAATCTTCACTGTTGATTCAACACGACCACCTGTCGCTATCCACAAGGGCAATTTGTCCTGAACCGGACGAGGATAAACTTCTTTGCCAGAGATCGTTTGGGTCAATCGACCTTGCCAGTCTAGCTTGGTCTTTTCATTGACTAACTGAAGCAAGTCTAATTTCTCATCAAAAAGGGCTTCGTAGTCTTTCAAATCATATCCAAACAAGGGAAAAGATTCCGTGAAAGAACCCCTTCCAACCATAATCTCCGCACGTCCATTTGACAAAGCATCGATAGTGGCATATTGTTGGAACAAACGAATCGGATCCATACTTGAGAGAATGCTGACCGCACTGGTCAAACGAATTTTCTTGGTATTGACTGCCCCAGCTGCCAAGATAATCTCTGGGGCTGATACCGCAAAATCCGCTCGATGGTGCTCACCAATCCCATACACATCCAAACCAATCTTGTCAGCCAGTTCAATCTCTGCCACCAACTGGCTAATACGTTCAGCATGACTGTAAGTTTGCCCAGTCCCTTCAAGCTCCGTTGTTTCTCCAAATGTTGAAATTCCCAATTCTACCACAGTGATTCTCCTTGTCTATTCCGGTCCTTCATTTTGAAAAATTATTCTAACACTAATCTTGAGTACAAGCAACCGATTTGCTCACAAGAAAAAGCCTAGATAACTAGACTTTTTTAGCTTATTCTACCGTTACTGATTTAGCAAGATTACGTGGTTTGTCCACATCAAGGCCACGGTGGAGTGTTGCAAAGTAAGCGACCAATTGTGTTGGTACGACCATTGAAATTGGCGAGAGGTAAGGGTGTACAGTCGTAAGAACGATATCATCTGTCTCTTTAGCAACATTTTCTTCTGCGATAGTGAGGACTTTGGCACCACGGGCTACCACTTCTTGGATATTTCCGCGAGTATGGTTAGCAAGGACTGGATCTGACAAGAGAGCCAAGACAGGCGTTCCTTCTTCAATCAAGGCAATAGTTCCGTGCTTGAGTTCTCCTGCCGCAAAGCCTTCACACTGGATGTAAGAAATCTCTTTGAGTTTAAGGCTTGCTTCCATAGCTACGTAGTAATCTTGACCACGCCCAATATAAAAGGCGTTGCGAGTTGTTTCAAGAAGCTCACGAACCTTAGCTTCAATGGTTTCTTTCTCTGAAAGAGTTGATTCGATAGACTGAGCTACGATTGACAACTCATGAACTAAATCAAATGCTTGCGCTTTGGCATTGCCATTTGCTTCTCCGACTGCTTTTGCAAGGAAGGCAAGGGCTGCAATTTGCGCTGTATAGGCTTTAGTTGACGCCACGGCAATTTCAGGACCTGCATGAAGAAGCATGGTATGGTTAGCTTCACGAGAAAGAGTTGAGCCTGGAACATTTGTCACTGTCAAGCTTGGGATTCCCATTTCATTAGCCTTGACCAAAACTTGACGACTATCCGCTGTTTCACCAGATTGGCTGATAAAGATGAAGAGTGGTTTCTTGCTGAGAAGTGGCATACCGTAGCCCCACTCAGATGAGATTCCAAGTTCAACTGGTGTATCTGTCAATTCTTCCAACATTTTCTTAGAAGCAAATCCTGCGTGGTAAGATGTTCCAGCTGCAAGGATGTAGATACGGTCTGCGTCTTGAACAGCCTGGATGATAGCTGGGTCTACGACAACTTGACCAGCCTCATCTGTGTAGGCTTGGATGAGTTTACGCATAACCGTTGGTTGCTCATCGATTTCCTTGAGCATGTAGTAAGGATAAGTTCCCTTACCGATATCTGACAAGTCAAGTTCAGCAGTATAGCTAGCACGTTCACGACTGTTACCATCATAGTCTTGAACTTCCACGCTATCAGCCTTGACGATTACCAACTCTTGGTCATGAATTTCCATGTATTGGTTGGTCTCACGAATCATAGCCATAGCATCTGAGCAGACCATGTTATATCCTTCCCCAAGACCAATCAAAAGTGGTGATTTATTTTTAGCTACGTAGATGACTTCAGGATCTTGTGAGTCAACCAAGGCAAAGGCATAAGAACCACGAATGATGTGAAGAGCTTTTTTGAAGGCTTCAAGAACTGACAAGCCATCTTCTTCCGCAAATTTTCCAATCAAGTGAACGGCGATTTCCGTATCTGTTTGCCCCTTGAAGTGGTGCCCAGCAAGGTATTCTTCCTTGATTTCAAGGTAGTTCTCAATCACCCCATTGTGCACCAAAACAAAACGTTCTGTCTCAGAGCGATGTGGATGAGCATTGTCTTCCGTTGGTTTTCCGTGAGTCGCCCAACGAGTATGTCCAATCCCAGTTGTTCCCTCAACACCAGCTGTCTTGGCAGACAATTCTGCGATACGGCCTACAGCCTTTACTAGGTGGTTTTCAGCACCACCTAGGACAAAAATTCCCGCAGAATCATAGCCACGGTATTCGAGCTTTTCAAGCCCTTGAATCAAAATATCAGTTGCATTTGTGTTTCCAACAACACCAACAATTCCACACATAGTATATACGACACAGACCAGCTGTGCTTTCTCCTTAAAATTGGTATAGTCTAATTCCTCTTTTATAGAATCAGCAAAAACAGTATATACTTGTTTCTTTCACTTGTCAAGAGTAAAAATTGGTATAGTTCAAATTACACTCCTGTAAGCAAAAGACTCTGACCAATTAGGATAATCAGTCAGAGTCTTTTTTAAAATCCATTATTGTCGCTTAATTCCTTGAACCAGTGCCCTGATTTTTTCAGACGACGTTCTTGCGTTCCCAAGTCTAATTCAACCAAACCATAGCGATTTTTATAGCTATTGAGCCATGACCAACAATCGATAAAGGTCCAAATCAAGTAGCCCTTACAATTGGCTCCATCTTCAATGGCACGGTGAAGTTCACGAAGATGACCTTTTACAAAGTCAATACGATAATCATCTTGAATCATTCCATCTTGACGGAATTTTTCTTCCCCCTCAACACCCATACCATTCTCTGTCAACATCCACTCAATATTGCCATAATTTTTCTTGATATTTTGGGCAATGTCATAAATCCCTTGCTCATAAATCTCCCAGCCACGGTGAGGATTGATTTTACGTCCAGGCATAACATAAGGCTCGTAAAAATGTTCTGGCAAAAGAGGACTCTCTGGATTCTTAGCAAATCGAGGCGCCATAATACGCAAAGGTTGATAGTAGTTGACACCGAGGAAGTCCACCGTATTATCACGAATGAGTTCCAACTCTTCCTCCGTAGTATCAGGTAAGAGGCCGTGTTCATACAAGATTTCTACCAATTCCTGTGGATAAGTCCCCAAAACAGACGGATCTAAGAAAGATTGGGCCTGAAAAAGGTCCGCAATACGAGCAGCCTTGACATCAGCAGGATGCTGGCTACGTGGATAAGCCGGTGTCAAGTTGAGGACAATCCCGATCTTGGAATTAGGCAAGAGTTCATGACATGCCTTGACTGCCCGACTGCTAGCCAATTGTGTATGATAGGCTACTTTAACGGCTGCCTCTGCATCCACCTTATGTGGATAATGAGCATCATAAAAATAGCCAAATTCTACAGGAACGATTGGTTCGTTAAAGGTAATCCACTGATCTACTAAATCTCCATAAGTCTCAAAACAAAAACGAGCATAGTCTTCATAGGCTGAGACAGTCGCCTTATTTTCCCAACCGTCACCATCTTCTTGAAGGGCAAAAGGAAGATCAAAATGATAGAGATTGACTAAAAGACGAATCCCTTTAGCCTTAATAGCTTCAAAAACCTTACGGTAAAAGTCTACACCCTGAGGATTGACCTCCCCACGCCCTTGTGGAAAAATCCGTGACCATTGAATAGAAGTCCGAAAGGCCGTGTGACCAGTTTCTAACAGTAGCTCAATATCCTGTTCCCAGTTTTCATAAAAGGTCGATGTCTTATCTGGACCAATTCCATTATAGTAGCGATTTGGCTCCACTTGGTACCAATAATCCCAGAGATTATCTCCTTTACCGTCACCAGCTACACGTCCTTCTGTCTGTGGTCCAGAAGTAGAGGATCCCCAGACAAAATCCTTTGGAAATCTTAGCATACATTTACCTCTTTATCTACTCATTTTTCCCATTATACAGAAAAAACAAGGTAAAAACTAGTTACATTTTTTCCTTGTTTTTCTTCTGATTATAGTTTTTATTTCTTACTGAGGATTTCAAGCGTTTCAAGTAAGTTATCTGCATGAACTTCGATGGTATCACCAGTCGCTTTAATCTTCACTTCTACGATGCCATCGGCTGCTTTCTTCCCAACAGTGATGCGGATTGGCAACCCAATCAAATCGCTATCGCTGAATTTGACTCCGACACGTTCGTTACGGTCATCTGTCAAGACTTCGTAACCAGCTCCCAGCAAGCTTGCTTCAAGTTTTTCTGTCAAGGCTTGCGCTTCTTCATCCTTGACATTGACAGTAATCAAGTGAACATCAAATGGCGCCAGTTCTTTAGGGAAGTTGATTCCCCAAGCGTAACGGTATTCACCTTTTGGCGTTTTGTTAACAAAGAGGCGAGCGTGTTGCTCCATAACGGCTGAAAGGAGACGGCTGACACCGATACCGTAACATCCCATGATAATTGGCACAGCACGGCCATTTTCATCCAAAACATCTGCTCCCATACTTGCTGAATAACGAGTACCGAGTTTGAAGATGTGACCAATTTCGATACCACGCGCAAAGTTAAGAACACCTTGTCCGTCTGGAGAAATTTCCCCCTCACGAACTTCACGGATATCCACATATTCTGCAGTAAAATCACGACCTGGGTTCACACCAGTCAAGTGGTAGCCATCTTCGTTAGCACCAACAACTGCATTGCGAACATCTTGCACCTTACGATCTGCAATAATTTTAATATTCTCTGGCAAACCAACTGGTCCAAGTGAACCGAACCCTGCTTGAACAAGATTCTCCACTTCTTCTTCGCTAGCAACGTCAAAGAAATCTGCTCCCAAATGGTTTTTCAACTTAACTTCGTTGAGTTGGTCATTTCCAACTAGAAGGGCCGCAACAAGCTCACCATCTGCCATGTAGAAGAGGGTTTTGATCGTTTGTTCTTCTGGAACATTGAGGAAGGCTGCAACTTCATCGATTGACTTAACATCTGGAGTTGCCACACGAGTCACTTCTTCTTCAGCGACAACACGATTGCTTGGTTTGTACTCGTTTGTTGCCATTTCCAAGTTAGCTGCATAGCTAGACTCACTTGAGTAAGCAATGGTATCTTCACCAGAGACCATCCATTTGAGCAATTCTGCCTTGATTTCTTCTTGCACTTCTTCAGGAATTTCATCAAATGAGGCAACGGACTTGTCCAAGACAACCCAGCGGTCAAGGTCTGTACGAGCAGGTGTAATGGCCATAAATTCTTGGCTGTCCTTACCACCCATAGCTCCACCGTCACCAATAATTGCCTTGAAATCTAAACCACTACGAGTGAAAATACGCTCATAAGCAGCCTTGTACTCATCATAAACACTGTCCAAGCTATCATAGTTAGCGTGGAAGCTATAAGCATCCTTCATGATGAACTCACGTGTACGAAGAAGTCCATTACGTGGGCGTTTTTCATCACGATACTTAGGTTGGATTTGGTAAAGGTTGAGTGGCAATTGCTTGTAAGACTTAACAGAATCACGGACAATAGCTGTAAAGGTTTCTTCGTGAGTTGGACCTAGGATAAAGTCTGATTTTTCACGATTTTTTAGTTTGTAAAGGTCTTCACCATAAGTTTCGTAACGACCTGATTCGCGCCACAATTCTGCACTGAGGAGGGCAGGAGCCAACATCTCAACGGCACCAATCTTATCAAATTCTTGGCGCATGATATTTTTAGCTTTTTCAATCACACGATTAGCAAGTGGTAGGTAAGAATAAACACCTGCTGAGACTTGACGAACATAACCAGCTCGCAACATAAGAGCATGGCTGATAACTTGAGCATCGCTTGGCATTTCGCGAAGCGTTGGGATAGGCATTTTACTTTGTTTCATAATATTCCTCGATTATCTAAAAAAGAGTCGCATGATGTCATTCCAAGTCACAGCAATCATCAAGACAACCATGATGACCACTCCGGCCAAGGTGACATAGGTTTCAATTTCTTGTTTCAATGGTTTGCGGCGGATAGCTTCTAGGATATTGAGCACAATCTTACCACCATCCAGGGCTGGAATCGGAATAAGATTAAAAATCCCAATATTGATGGAAATCATTGCCAAGAAGTACAAGACATTCTCAATTCCATTTTTAGCAGCATCACTACTTGCCTTAAAGATGGCAACAGGTCCACCTAGCTTGTTCAAATCCGGTTGGAAAATCAGATTTTTCAGAGCTGAGAGAATTCGTAGGGCCGAGTCAGCAGCAGTTGTAAAACCACCTACAAACATAGATACAAAATCTGACTTAATTCCTGGTTGAACACCTAGAAGGTAACGACCTTGACTTTCTTCGGGTGTAACAGTGACTTGTTTGTCACTCCCCTTTTCAGAAATAGTCACATCCAAGGTCGGGGCCGTCTTACCTTTGGTTTCTGTTTCCACAGCCTGAATCAAGCTTTCCCAGTTGTTAATCTCATGTGAGCCAATCTTGGTAATTTGTGCCGTTTCTGGCACTCCCACTTTAGCCAAGGCCCCTTGAGGCATGACATGGAACTGGTTGGTATCGACATCTCTGACACCACCCTGCATGAAGATTAAAATCCAGAAAACAACGACACCTAAGATAAAGTTGTTCATAGGACCTGCAAAGTTGGTAATCAGTTTCCCCCAGATAGTCGCATTTTGATATTGAACATCTAAAGGTGCAATCCGAACCTCAGTACCATCTGCTTCCACAACCGTTGCATCGTGATCCACTGCAAATGTTTTTTCTTCTTCCAGAACCAATCCTTTGATAAAGAGCTTGTCTTCAAAATCAAACTGTGTCACCTGCATAGGGAGAGCTGTTTGATCTAATTTTTTACCTGAAAGATTGATGCGTTTAACCTTACCATCATCAGTAAGCGTCAAACTGACAGGAGTTCCTGTCTTGATTTCAGTTGTATCATCACCCCAACCGGCCATGCGAACATAGCCACCCAGAGGCAAGATTCGAATGGTATAGGCCGTCCCATCCTTGCCAATATGAGCAAAGATCTTGGGTCCCATGCCAATGGCAAATTCACGCACTAGAATTCCTGATTTCTTTGCAAAGTAGAAGTGCCCGAACTCGTGCACCACTACAATAATCCCAAAAACCAGAATAAAGGTTAAAATTCCGAGCATAGTATTTCCTCCGTCTTTTGATTAAAAGAGTCCAAATAAGTGCATAATTGGAAATACAAGCAACATACTATCGAAGCGATCCAAAACACCACCATGTCCAGGAATAAATTTCCCAGAATCCTTGACACCAAAGTGACGCTTGATCGAACTTTCTAGTAAATCACCGAATTGTCCAGCAATGCTAAAGAAAATAGCAAAGACTGACATCTTGTAAATTCCATACGGAAGAGCAACTGTACTGTCAAACATCATAAAGATGATGGTTACTAAAATAGCACCTAAAATACCACCCAAGGCACCCTCAAAGGTTTTATTTGGAGAAACTGTCGGAGCTAATTTTCGTTTACCATAGTTCATCCCAACAAGATAGGCACCACTGTCTGTTGCCCAAACAATACATAAGGCTAATAGTGCCTTATCTAAACCTGCAATTCTAGCATCTAATAGAGCATTAAAACCAAAGCCCACATAGAAACTCATAGCAAGAGGGAAAACCGCATCCTCAATCGTATACGACTTGCTAAACACAGTCGTTCCTAACATGATTGAAATCAACACACTATAGGCAACCACATTCCCATCAACTGGCAAAAAAGTCAGGTAATTCTCCAAGGGAATGGTCAAGGCAAAGGTTGCAAAGAGGGTTAAGAGACCCTCTATAGTCATGGTCTCTAGACCTCTCATCTTCAAAAGTTCATGCATGGCTAGCATGGCTATGATTCCAATTGCTATCTGAAGCAAGAGTCCCCCAATCATTAAAATTGGTAGGAAAATAGCCAGGGCAATCCCTGCAAACAAGGTTCTTTTCTGTAAATCCTGTGTCATATTTCCTCCTAAACTCCTCCAAATCGGCGATGACGACGATTGTAGGCAAGAATAGCTTCCTGCAAGGCCATCTCGTCAAAATCAGGCCACAAGGTATCCGTAAAATAGAGCTCACTATAGGCTCCCTGCCATGGAAGGAAATTGCTCAAACGCAATTCTCCACTAGTACGGATAATCAAGTCCGGGTCTCGTAAGTCCTTAGGCAAATGCTGAGTGAAGAGATAGTTGCCAATCAATTCCTCTGTGATGTCACCTGGGTTGATTTTGGCATCTAAAACATCCTGAGAAATCAACTTAAGAGCCTGTGTAATCTCAGCACGTCCACCATAGTTGAGGGCAAAATTAAGAATTAATCCTGTGTTGTTCTTAGTTAATTCCTCAGCCTTGGTCAGAGCTTCAAAAGTTTGCTTAGGCAGGCGGTCCGTTTCCCCAATCATTTGAATCTTAACATTATTCGCATGCAATTCCGGGACATAATTATCATAAAACTCTACTGGCAAGTTCATGATAAACTTGACTTCCTGATCTGGACGGGTCCAGTTTTCTGTAGAAAAAGCATAGACTGTAATCACCTTGACGCCTAGTTTGTTGGCTGCCTTGGTCACAGTTTGCAATGCTTCCATGCCCGCCTTATGTCCGAATACTCGCGGTTGCATACGTTTCTTAGCCCAACGACCATTCCCATCCATGATGATGCCGATATGAGCAGGAACCTGTGTCGGAACCTCTACTTCCACAGCCTTATCTTTCTTAAAAAATCCAAACATGATCTTATTCCTATTCAAAAATCTATCGTTTCATTATACCATATTTCCCTATTTTCTTCTATCACTAAGCTATTTATACTCTTCGAAAATCTCTTCAAACCACGTCAGCTCTATCTGCAACCTCAAAACAGTGTTTTGAGCAACCTGCGGCTAGCTTCCTAGTTTGGTCTTTGATTTTCATTGAGTATTATTCTCAGGCACCAAGCCCATTTTTCAAAAATCAAAACAGTGTTTTGAGCAACCTGCGGCTAGCTTCCTAGTTTGCTCTTTGATTTTCATTGAGTATTATTCTCAGGCACCAAGCCCATTTTTCAAAAAAATAAGCCGCCTGATTGGGCGACTCTATTTTTTATAGGGAGATTATTATGAAAAAGTTTTAGGAGTTTAAGTTAAGGTCTTCTTAACTTATGGACTTAGTATACACTTCCTAGCTTAAAGTTTCCTTAAGTATTTTTAAAAATCAAATTTTTCCATTTCTCCTGCCAATTTTTCTTGGATAGACGTGTTCGATAAAGTTCCATTCTGTCTTGATTCTCTAAAAAATGAGGAGTTGGACGAACTTGAAAATTCAAAATATCCTCCAAACCATAAGGTGCATAGAGTTCAAAATCGGATTCTTCATTCAAGCGCAGTCCAACAGCCGTACATCGTTCTGGATACCTACTCATAGCATCACAAGAGCTGCTATAAGGAGCAGTATGAGGGCTATGCTGGTGCATATAGACCTGATTTTTCAATTCCCATTGGTACTGAGGAAAGTCCTCTCTCAGCTTTTTCTCTAGGGACAAGGTTTCCTCATAAGAAAAATCTGGATCAAAGAAAATGACATCCACATCCGTTTCACGGTCAAAAGGTGATTTATATGACAAAAGATTCCAGATGAAATTTCTGACAGAACCTGCTGCCAACCACGAGTCTTTTAAATCAAGGTCTCGGATGATAGTCAGAATGGTCATCACATCCGAATTTTCTCTGAAAGCTTTTAGGATTTCTTGCTCATTTTTCACTGTATTCATAACCTAAATGCTCATATGCCTTAGCAGTCGCCACCCGTCCAGAACGTGTCCGCATGATAAAACCTTTTTGAATCAAGTAAGGCTCATACATATCTTCAACTGTCTCACGCTCTTCGGCGATATTCACAGAAAGAGTTCCTAGACCAACAGGTCCTCCACTGTACATCTCAATCATGGTCCGAAGGATTTTCTGGTCCACATAGTCCAAACCTTCATGGTCAACATCCAGCATGGTCAAAGCCTTATCCGTAATAAGATCATCGATCACCCCATTCCCCATAATCTGGGCAAAATCGCGCACGCGCTTGAGGAGACGATTGGCAATACGGGGAGTTCCACGACTACGCAAGGCCAACTCGGATGCTGCCTCATGGGTGATTTCCATCTCAAAAATATCTGCCGTCCGCTCGACAATTTCTGTCAAGTCAGCATGAGCATAATACTCCATATGCCCCGTAATCCCAAAACGTGCCCGTAGTGGATTTGAGAGCATACCAGCCCGAGTCGTCGCACCAATCAAGGTAAAAGGTGGCAACTCCAAATGAACACTGCGACTGCCTTCACCAGCCCCAATCATGATGTCAATGTAGAAGTCTTCCATGGCACTATAAAGCACCTCTTCCACCGACATGGGCAAACGATGAATCTCATCAATAAAAAGGACATCCCCAGGCTCTAAGTCATTCAAAATCGCTACCAAATCACCAGCTTTTTCAATGACAGGCCCAGACGTCTGCTTGAGATTGACACCCAATTCGTTGGCAATAACAAAAGCCATGGTCGTTTTTCCCAAGCCTGGAGGTCCAAATAAGAGGACATGATCCAGCGCTTCATCCCGCATTTTGGCAGCTTCGATAAAGATTTGGAGCTGGTCCTTGACCTTATCCTGTCCAATATATTCACGTAAGTACTGAGGACGGAGCGTGCGTTCTACTAACTCCTCATCCCCCATTATCTCATTATCCAAAATTCTACTCATGGCTCTATTATATCAGAAAATCATTCGTTCTATTTTACTAGAGATTTTCTATTTGTTTGAATAAGTCCTAAATTACTAAAAATAGAGTTATTTTGTATCGTTGGTTTCCGTTTTGTTGCCAATATCTGAAATTATCTTTTCCAAGGATTCTTCTACTGATATATTTAACTGTTTCGCAACTGCCTTTATGAAAAATTCAAAAGAATGGTCATATCTTTCTTTTATTTCCTCTTTTTTATTTTGAGAAAATAATTCTTTATACTCTTCATATACTTTACTATCATTTCCAAAGTCTATATTAGTTCTTCCAAGTAAAAAATCAGTGGTTGTATCTAGTATGTTAGCTAATTTTATAATATTGTCTAAAGTAGGTTCTGCCTTGCCACTTTCCCAATTGCTATATGATTTCTGACTTATATCTAATTTAGATGCTAGTTCGGTTTGAGTTAGTTTTTTTTCTTTACGCAACTCTTTTAATGCAGTATTATTTAATGCCATATAATTTACCTCAAAAAGTTTTAAGTTTCCAGTTGACAAATATACCTAGCGAGTATATAATTAAACCATACCTAATAGGTATATTCAAATTATATCAAACTATACCATGTTTGGCAAGAATTGGGGGTAACTGTCTATGATTGTATAAAAAAGTCTTTGAAGAAAAAATCCTCAAAGACCTGTATTTCAGTAATTTTAGTCTCTAGTTACTAGTAGCTGATAGCAGTCCATTGATAATTTAAGCAAAAGTGTAGGTGCAAAGCAGGGGGTGAAGCCGTTGGCTAGCACCATGCACCGCACCGACCGCACTTTTGCTTATATTCTGACTACGGATTTTAGTGTGTATTAGTAACTATCAGTAACACAGTATATTTCACAAACTTTTAGTTGAAAATAGACCTACAATCTCTAATAGGTAGGTCTAAAAGACATTGAAGAACCTTCAAACCCTTGGGAGAGTAGGCGCGGAGTGCATTTTATTGAACGAAATCGCGTTGGCGCTTAGAGCCACAAGGGAATAGAGCCTGTTTGATGTCTTTTGCCGAAAGACAAGGATATTTCAGCAAGCAAAAAAAGATTGTGAAATTTTATCAAATGTATAGAAAAGGAAATATAAAAATGGAAAAATTTAAAATAACTGCAACACAATTTATTAAAGGTGAATTTGAATTTGACAAGGAGCAATTTGAGATACCGGAAGTGTTAAGAGTTGATTTCTCCAGAGCTAGAGAAAAATATGAATATGTTGAAATTAACGGAGAAAGTACAAAAACTGATAAAATTGAACGTTACACGGCTTATTCTAAAGATGGAGAATTGGCTCAATTCTTAGAAGAAAAAGGTATGTTTTCCGAGATTGAAGAATTGAAGGATTTTGCCTTTGAGATTTCAGGAGATTTAGAAAAAGTTAAAATGTTTAAAGAAAAAGGTCTAACTCGTTATATCACTCTGACAGATTATGCTATTAAACCAAAATGGAATGGTTCAAGACAATGCTTTGATGGTATTAAATTAGAGGTGAGAGAATTTGAAGAGGAGTAATACGGTCACTATTGACTGGTTTGCTAATACAGTCAAACCAGTTGATGATGTCGACTATATGAAATCTTGTAAATATGTAATTGAAGAACTATTAAAATTAAATTTTAATGATTTCGTTCTTGAGTTGTACGGTACAAACCGATATAATCATCATTTTGCCTATGCAGATATTAAGGTATATTTTTCTCTTAATGATGATAATTCAATGAATTATGGAATGGGAATATTTACCGAGATGAGAGGGCATGGATGTAGGCAATATGAACAATTTATGGACGGTTCGGTTAATAACTGGAGTGCTTTAGTAAGTAGGTATTTAAATGATTGTGCTCATTTTACAAGGCTAGATGTAGCGAATGATATTTATGATGGAAGTTTATCAGTTCAGAAAATATACGAATATTGCAAACAAGGTCTATGCATTAGCTATTCAAAAAAATATGAGTATCATGAAACTGGCAGACTTGAAGATGGAGAAATCGTTGGAGAAACTATAAATATTGGGAAAAAAGGAAGTAACTCGCAACAGTGGGGTGTATATAATAAGTTAATGGAACAAGGAGAGAAAGCAAGCGATATTGGAATTACTTCGTGGATTCGTTCAGAGTTAAGATTGTTCGGTGACAAGGCTGTATTATTTGCTCAAAATATGGCTATGAAGAAACCATTGAAAGATTTGTTTTTCTCTGTATTAGCAAGTCACTATCGTTTTGTTTTATCAGACAAATACTCAATAGATACAAAAAAATCTAGAAGGGAAACTGTTTCATGGTGGAATGAATATATTCAAACAAAGGAACGTACAAAATTGAAGACAGTTAGAGAAGAAACCACTTTGCTTAAGTCAAAAGAATTTTTAGAAACTCAAGTTGCTCGAACACTTACCAAGGTTTATAAGGCTTATGAGAGTTCTCAAGGGGTAGAATCTGCAAATGCGTATATAAATTATTTGTTAGCTCTTGGCCTTGAAAAGATGAATGATAAAGACCATACAGAAGTCAAAGAATTTTCCGTAGAGCAAAATAATAGTTTTTCCTGGGGGAAATAAAAATGACTAAAAAAATTGTGATGTTCTTTGATGAAAGGTTAAATACTAGCTTTCGTATAGTACGCTTTGGGAAGTGTATATCAGTAAGGCAAGAAATAGATAATATTTATATGTTCCTGAATGATAGGAATTTATGGACTAGATGCAAAAAAAAGATGCGTGAAAATCAATCACACATCAAATATAAAAAAACTATATAAAGTATAACATACAAAAAGGAGAAAGACAATGACAAAATTTGTAACTAAAAAAGACTTAATGAAATTAGGTTTTTCATCATGGCAAGGAATGATGTTAGTTAAACAAGCTAAGGCAAAACTTGCTAGTCAGGGCTTAACATGGTACGAAAGTAAAGGACTTGGACGAGTTCCTTTAGAAACTGTTGAGGAACTTCTTGGAGTTAAAATTGACTTTGAGAATGTCGAAGATACTCAAGACTATGCCTAAAAAAAGTAATGTCTATTATGATAAAGAGACAAAAACATATTATTCCGTTGCGTCTCTTGGTTTTGATAAAATTACTGGCAAGAGAATGCAGAAGAAAAAGCGTGGTTTTAAAACACAAAAAGAAGCCAAAGACTGGCATACTGAAACCATGGCAAAACACTCTAAAAAGGCAATTACAAACGGCATAAAGTTGACTTTTAAGATGTTTCTTGATAACTATTATATCCCACACTATGAAAAAACGGTGTCAGCACGTACTTTTTATACCTTTTCGTCAAATTTAAAAAGGTTAGCATATTTTTATGATATGAAAATAGTGGATATTAAGCCGATCCATGTAGGATATTGGCAGACAGAATTATTAAAGGAAGAGTTATCAAATACTTATGTTAGATTGTTACATGGAACTTTGGTATCAATTTTCAACTTTGCTTTAAAGCTAGAAGTCATCTATGAAAATTCGGCTACAAAACTAGGTAATGTTTCCAAAAAGCGACAAGAGGTCGATTTTTGGACGGTAGAAGAATTTCAGACTTTTATATCAAGTTTCGACTTAAACAAGTATAAGGAGCGTTTATATTATACTGCTTTTACTTTATTCTTTATGACTGGTTTGAGAAAAAGTGAGTTACAAGCCCTAACATGGCAAGATATAGATTTCTCTGATAATTCTCTTATGGTCAACAAATCTTTATACTATAAGAGTAAAAATGATTGGATTATTAATCCGACAAAGACAATAACAGGTATTAGAAAAATCTATTTAGACAAAACAACTGTAAAAATCCTTTCTGATTGGGAAAAATGGCAAAAGGTAGAAAATAACGATTTTGTTTTTTCTCAAAAAGGTTCTCCTATGTCCCCTACTAGTTTTCAGTATATGTTAAAAAAACATTGTGAACTTGTTAATGTTAAACCTATCCGTATACACGCTTTAAGACACTCCCATGCTAGTTTACTGCTTTCTTTAGGAATGAATGATTTGGAACTCCAAAATAGGCTAGGACATACGAATATAAGCACTACGCTAGGTACATACTCCCATTTACGTCCTACGGCTATGAAGGAGGTAGCAGATAAGCTAGATGGCATACTCTCAATTAAATGATTTAAATATTTTTTAGTCTGTAAATAGCGAAGTCTTTTGCAGATTAAAAAGTATTGCAAAAGGCAATAAGATTTCACTTATTGCCTTTTAAGTTTCCAAAATTGTTGCCGTTTTGCTATATACTTGCAATAGACCTTGATTTCACGCTACTTTCACTAATTTATTACTTATAGCTCTATTATATCAAAAAACCAAGTCACAAACAAAAAAGCCACCTAATTAGGCGACTCCCGACTTTAGCACTTATGTGGTATAATATTCTACGGCACTTCTACACCGCCTGCGAAAGGAGGTGAGATAGCCCATGATGGATACAATACTTAAAACTATCATCGGACCAATTGTGGTCGGTGTCGTTCTTCGATTAGTCGATAAATGGCTAAGGACAAATAGTGTCAAAAAGACCCCAAGCTTATTTGGACGTGGCTTGGGGTCTTTTCTAGCCTATGATATAGACACAATACTTAATTCCCTTTTATTATCCCATAGTTCACAAAATTTGTCAAAAGTTTATATCTTCATCAATTCAGCTTCTCCAACTTTAGAATCTGTCCAATAAAGTTTATAAGATTAAGCAAAAGTTATCGGAAAATGATGTTTAAAATAGTCCCCAAAAACCTGAAATAGAGCCAAAAAACTCCACCTGATTGAATGACTCCCGAGTTTAGCACTTATGTGGTATAATATTCTACGGCACTGCTACACCGCCTACGAAAGGAGGTGAGATAGCCCATGATGGAACTAATCCTTAAAACTATCATCGGACCGATTGTGGTCGGTGTCATCCTTCGCTTAGTCGATAAATGGCTAAACAAAGATAGATAGTGTCAAAAAAGACCCCAAGCTTAATGTGGAAGTTAGCTTGGGGTCTTTTCTAGTCCATGATATAGAACTAATCCTTAATTCCTATCCATTATCCCACAGTTCACAAATTTTGTCAAAGGTTTACATTCTCGACTTTTCAAGCTTTAACCGCTGTACAACAATATGATGACTCACTCCTTGACAACCAAGAGCATTATTACAGTAGTTCTAGTCCTTCAATTAATAGTCACTTACAATCAAATTGAGTTTGAAGTAGCTGAAGTAACAACAAACCTATTTCTTAGTCATATTTTCTAAAAAAGTCCCCGCCAATTCCCCGACCAAAATCCGAAAAATACCGAAAAATATCGGAAAATTATTTTTAGAATAGTCCCAAAAAGCCTGAAATAGAGCCAAAAAACTCCACCTGATTGGGTGGAGTTAAGGGAGATTATTATGAAAAAGAAAAGTTTAGGATTTTATTAAATAAAGTTAGGAGGTCTTTATTTAATAACTATATGATACATGACGAAGCTTAAAACTAGCTTAACTTTTCGCAGATTCTACCACTTTTCAAAAAAATTTCTATTACCATCACCTCACCCCACAAAAAAGTCACCTGATTGGGTGACTTCATTAGGAGATTATGATGAAAAAAGTTTTAGGATTTCATTAAATAAAGTTAGGAGGTCTTTATTTAATGACTATATCATACTAGACTATCCTTAAACTTTGCTTAAGAAAAAACAAGTTTTGTTATTTTTCTCGATTCGTCCAAGTCATCCCTATACAATTATAGGTGGATAAGATTTCAAAGCCCATAGAACGATAAAATCCCACGTTTTTTTCTGTCTGTTCTGTTACCAGCTGAACTTGATAGGCATCTTTGTAATCCTCTAAAGCCTCTTTCATTAGGGCACTACCAATCCCTTGGCGCTGATAACTAGGCAAAACGATCAAATCCTGTACAAAAACTGATGAAAAACCATCTCCAACCAAACGAATCAAGCCCACCACAGCATCACCATCAAGTGCCAGATAAATTACTAATGAATGAGACAAGGCCTGAGCCAGCATCTGAGGTTGATGGGTATAATTTGTCCAACCGACAGCCTGATAGAGATGCAAAACATCCTCTAGCTTGACAATTTCTTGCTTTTTAATAGTAATCATCTCAACACCTCTTAAAGCTCTCTCAAGCTCTTGTACTGTCGTCCATTTTTATCAAAGTTTTCAGGACGCAACCATGTTTCCAAACGATCTTTGATTTTGGGCCAGTCCTTATCAATCATAGACAACCAGTCCGTATCCCTCGTCCGTCCCTTATAAACCACTGCCTGACGGAATGTTCCTTCATAAATAAATCCCAAACGCTCCGCAGCTCGTCTGGATGGCAGATTTAAGGCATCGCATTTCCACTCATAGCGACGATAGTGCAATTCTTCAAAGACATAGCGAGCCAAGAGATACTGAGCTTCTGTCCCTATCCTTGTCCCCCTGAGTTTTGGAGAAAAAGTGACAGCTCCCACTTCTATTGCTCGGTTATTCTGGTCGATACGCATGAGAGAAAAAGTTCCCAAAGCCTTACCAGTTGCCTTGTCTATGATTGCATAGTAAAAACGGTCCTTACGAGCCAACATCTGATTTAAGAGGCTAACCAGCTCCTCCATATCTGCTACTGGTTCCTGAAAGAGGTAGGTCCACATCTCCCGAGGAGTATCCGGACCATAAACAGCTAATAAATCCTCCGCATGCTTTTCCACGGAAAGAGCTTCTATTCGAGCATAACATCCTTCTAAGAAATCAATAGAAGGCAATTCACCTGGTGTATAACCTTCCATTGACTCCCCAATCATCTGACCATATTCATTTACTGGCATAGCTTTCTCCCTAATTTCAAACTTTATAGTTGCCCATAGTATACCATACTTTCATAACAAGATTCAAAAAATCCTCCAGATTCTACTCTGAAGGATTCCTATCTTATTTCACAATGATATTAACCAATTTAGTTGGCTTCAATAGTCCAGTAGACTATTGAAGGTGGCAGATAGGGCTAATAAATTCGTTATTTAACGACGATATTAACGAGTTTATTAGGTACCGCAATCACTTTCACGATTTCCTTACCATCGATCTCTGCTTTAACTTTTTCATCAGCGAGAGCAATTTCTTGTAATTCTTCGCGTGATAGGTCTTTAGCGACCATGAGTTTGGCACGGACTTTACCTTTGATTTGGACAACGATTTCGATTTCGTCTTCAACCAATTTGCTTTCGTCCCATGTTGGCCAAGCCACGTAAGAGATTGACTCACCTGTTGCTGCAACTGTTTGCCAGAGCTCTTCTGCCAAGTGAGGCGCAAATGGAGCAATCAATTGGATAAAGCCTTTGGCGTAGTCTACATAGAGCTTATCTTCCTTGTTAGCCGCATTGACAAAAACCATAAGTTGGGCAATGGCTGTGTTGAATTTGAGGGACTCAATTTGCTCAGTAACAGCTTTAACCGTTTCATTATAAACCTTGTCGAGAGCGCCATTGTTTTCTGAAACAATTTCCTTACTTGTAATCAAACGGTAAACACGGTCAAGGAATTTACGGCTTCCTTCCAGACCTTCTTCTGACCAAGCGATTGAAGCATCAAGTGGCCCCATGAACATTTCATAAACACGAAGGGTATCAGCACCGTATTGTTCCACCACGTCGTCTGGGTTGACAACGTTCTTGAGCGATTTAGACATCTTGGCTGGCGCTTGCTCCAACTCTTCCCCTGTTTCTACATGGAAGAAGGATCCATCACGTTTTTCAACCTTGTCAGTCGCCACAAGCGCACCACGGTGGTCACGGTAGCTGGTTCCCAAAATCATTCCTTGGTTAAAGAGTTTTTGGAATGGTTCCTTAGTTGGAACAACACCGAGGTCATAGAGGAATTTGTGCCAGAAACGAGCGTAAAGCAAGTGAAGAACAGCATGCTCTGCACCACCCACATAGATATCTACTGGCAACCATTGTTTGAGAAGATCCTCATCGGCCAATTTCTCAGTGTTGTGTGGATCGATATAGCGGAGGTAGTACCAGCTTGAACCTGCCCATTGTGGCATGGTGTTGGTTTCACGACGACCTTTGACACCATCTTCACGAGTCACTTCAAGCCAATCTGTCAAGTTAGCTAGTGGACTTTCACCAGTACCTGAGGGACGGATATCCTTGGTTACAGGCAAAACAAGTGGCAATTCACTTTCAGAAACAGCTGTTGAAGTTCCGTCTTCCCAATGAATGATTGGAATTGGCTCACCCCAGTATCGTTGACGGCTAAAGAGCCAGTCGCGGAGACGGTAGGTAACCTTCTCTTGTCCACAGCATTTTTCTTCCAACCAAGCCACAATCTTGGCAATAGCGTCTTCTTTGTTCAATCCATCTAGGAAGTCTGAATTAACGTGAAGGCCATCTTCTGTGTAGGCAGCTTCTTCAACGTTTCCACCTTCAAGCACTTCTACGATTGGAAGGTCAAATTGTTTGGCAAATTCCCAATCACGTTGGTCATGGGCTGGCACAGCCATAACCGCACCTGTACCATAGCTAGCAAGGACGTAGTCAGCAATCCAGATTGGAATTTCCTTGCCATTGACAGGGTTGATGGCATAAGCACCAGTCCAAACCCCTGTTTTTTCTTTGGCAAGGTCTGTACGAGCCAAGTCTGATTTCAGGCTGGCTTGGTGTTTATAGTCAGCTACTGCCTCTGCTTGCTCTGGACTTGTGATAGCGTCAACTAGGTCATGTTCAGGAGCCAAGACTGTGAAAGTCGCTCCGAAAAGAGTGTCAGGACGAGTGGTAAAGACTGTGAATTCCTTATCTGTTCCCTTAACTTTAAAAGTTACATTGGCACCAGTTGATTTCCCAATCCAGTTCCGTTGCATGTCCTTAATAGACTCTGGCCAATCTAGTTCATCTAAGTCATTGAGCAAGCGCTCTGCGTAGGCCGTGATTTTGAGCATCCATTGGCGCATTGGTTTGCGGACAACTGGATAACCTCCACGCTCAGATGTTCCATCTGGAAGGACCTCTTCGTTGGCGATGGCTGTTCCCAATTCTTCCACCCAGTTTACTGGCACTTCCGCTTCATAGGCCAAGCCTTTTTCGTAAAGTTTGGTGAAGATCCATTGAGTCCATTTGTAGTAGTTTGGATCTGTTGTATTGACTTCACGATCCCAGTCGTAAGAAAATCCAAGCGCATTAATTTGGCGTTTGAAGTTAGCAATGTTTTCAGCCGTAAATTCCGCTGGGTCATTACCAGTATCCATAGCGTATTGCTCTGCAGGCAAGCCAAAGGCATCCCACCCCATTGGATGAAGGACATTGTAGCCTCGCGCACGTTTGTAACGGCTGAGGATATCAGTTGCAGTATAACCTTCTGGGTGTCCTACGTGCAGACCCGCCCCAGACGGATAAGGGAACATGTCAAGAGCATAAAACTTAGGTTTTGATGCATCAGTTCCTGTCTTAAATGTATGATGTTCTGCCCAGTAGCCCTGCCACTTAGGCTCAATTTCTTTATGATTGTAAAAACTCATGGTCTCTCTCCAATTTTGTGATGTTACTATTATACCATTTTTGAGGGAATTTGAAAGACGAGAAATGTTCTTTTGGGCTTGTATGCCAAGAAAGACCGAATCGCAAATCCAGCTTATTTAGCAGTACAAAAAATTAGCCCACACTTGGAGCTAACTTCTATCAATTATTTTTCTCTAGCATCTTCTCACGTCCTAGTTGTCGGTAACTACTGTCACCGACAACTTCTACGCTAAACTGGCCGTCCTCATATTCAAGTATCGTCACGCTACCATTATCGAGACCATGCGGATGCATGCCATTAATCAGATACACAATGGTTCCAATGGTCATTCCGTGGCTCACGACTAGGGCATTGCCCCCACCTTGCTCTTCCATTTCTTTGGCAATCGCTTCAAAACCTTCCTTGATTCGGCCACTGAGTTTTTCCCATCCTTCAGCCCAACCAGCTGTATCGACCTCTACCAACCCCTCAGCCAGTTCAGCATAAGACAATTGGTGAACATGATCCACATTAAAGATACGAGGAATAATGCCCATGAAAAGATCACCATCATAAGCTCCGTCAAAGCTACCAAAACACCATTCTCTGATACGTTTGTCCATGCGATAAGGGATTTTCCCCTGCAAACCAAGTTCTTCAAGAATAATTCCCATTGTCTGAATGGTGCGGCCAGAATCACTGGAATAAGCGCGATCAAACTGTAGACCAGATTCTCGCAAACCGATTCCTAATTCTTGAATCCCTCGCTCACCTTCAGCCGTTAAAGGAGTATCGCTCCAACCTTGCGCGCGACCAATCGTGTTAAACATAGTCTTGCCATGACGTACCAAATACAATCGTACTTTTACCATTTTCCGTCCTCCGTTTGCTTCTATTATATCATGGATGATAAAACAAAAGCCACCCAGACAGGTGACTTTTGCAGGAGATTATTATGAAAAAGTTTAGGAGTTCTATTAAATAAAGATATTAGATGAAAATCAAATTCAAACTAAATCAGTGTTATCTGTTTCAAATAATATTAGGAGGTCTTTATTTAATGATTATAGTATACAAAGCCAACCTTAAATAGAACTTAAAATTTCTCCTATTTTCTTAATTTTTAAAACTATGAATTGGTGCTGGGATTTGTCCCCCACGAGAGATGAAATCAACAGACGAAGCCCCATTGACCTTCATAACAGGTGCAGTTCCTAATAGGCCACCAAACTCAATCATGTCGCCTTCTTTTCCTTTTGGAATAATACGAACAGCTGTTGTCTTCATGTTAATGACACCAATTGCAGCCTCATCCGCAATCATAGCCGCAATGGTTTCAGCAGGTGTATCCTCCGGAATGGCAATCATATCCAAACCAACGGAACAGATAGCCGTCATAGCTTCTAGTTTTTCCAAATTAAGAGAGCCATTTTGCACTGCAGCAATCATTCCCTCATCCTCAGAAACAGGGATAAAGGCACCAGACAAACCACCAACTTGGTTACAGGCCATCACTCCGCCCTTCTTAACTTGGTCGTTCAAGAGAGCCAAGGCAGCCGTCGTTCCATGCGTACCAACTGTCTCTAGTCCCATTTCTTCTAGGACACGTGCTACAGAATCTCCAACCGCAGGAGTTGGCGCCAAACTCAAGTCCACAATACCAAATTCCACACCCAGTCTCTCACTGGCCATTTGACCAACCAATTGACCGATACGAGTGATTTTAAAGGCAGTTTTCTTAACTGTTTCGGCTACTACGTCAAAGCTCTCTCCACGAACTTTTTCCAAGGCACGCTTCACCACACCAGGACCGGAAACTCCGACATTGATGATGACATCTGCCTCCCCAACACCATGGAAGGCACCCGCCATAAATGGATTGTCCTCAACAGCATTAGCGAATACAACCAACTTGGCTGCCCCCATATCAGATAGAGTTGCCGTTTCCTTGATAACTCGTCCCATATCTGCGACAGCCGTCATATTGATACCAGACTTGGTTGAGCCGATATTGACTGACGAGCAGACCTTGTCCGTTTCGGCCAAAGCACGAGGAATAGAATTGATGAGAATCTCATCTCCCTTTTGGTACCCCTTTTGTACCAAGGCAGAGAAACCACCAATAAAATCCACACCGATTTCTTTCGCAGCCTTATCAAGCGCTTTTGCCAGAACCACATAGTCCGTCGCATCTGTCGCTGCCCCTATCAGAGAAATGGGTGTCACCGATACACGCTTATTAACGATTGGAATCCCCAACTCAGCCGCAATTTCATCGCCAACAGCCACTAAATTAGCTGCCTTGGTCCTAATCTTTTGATAAATTTTCTCCGCAGCACGATTGATATCCGGATCGATACAGTCCAAAAGGGAAATCCCCATGGTAATAGTTCTGATATCGAAGTTTTGCTCCTCAATCATGGAGATGGTTTCAGTAACTTGTCTAATATCCATGATAACCTCCTAGATATTATACATAGCTTCGAAAATCGCTGCACTCTGAATGTTGATTTTCACATTCAAAATTTGCCCAAAAGCTTCAAATTCATTACGAAGACGTGTAAAATCTTGCTTTTCATCACTAGAGACGACAGCCATCATCGTGAAATATTCATCCAAGACAGTTTGAGAGATATCATCAATATTCAAACCCAATTCTGCTATTTTACCAGAAACACCTGCAACAATTCCAGTTTTATCTTTACCAACAACAGTTATAATCGCTTTCATAAGCAAACTCCAATTCTTCTTTTAATTAGGAAACCTGAACATTAAACAGGATTCTTTTCAAATAGTATAGCATAATTCTAACTAAAATACTCAAAAACGCCTGCTTACGAAGTTGTTCTTAAGCAAAAAACAATTTCGTAAACAAGCGTCTACTATCCCAACTTATGATGAGTGTTCCCGCTAGGACCGAAATCCTAGCGGTAGACCAGAGCTAGACTAAGAGCACAAGACTCCATCATCATAACACTCAACAAAATTGATGATTTTATACTAATTCGATGATCGCCATTGGCGCTGCATCACCACGACGTGGTTCAGTTTTAAGGATACGAGTGTATCCACCGTTACGTTCAGCATAACGAGGTGCGATTTCTGAGAACAATTTTTGAAGTGCTGTAGTAGAAGTGTACTTATCAGTTGCTTCATCATAGTTTTCAGATGCGATTTCATTACGTACGAAAGCAGCTGCTTGACGACGTGCATGCAAATCACCACGTTTACCTAGAGTAATCATTTTTTCAACAGTTTTACGGATTTCTTTAGCACGAGCTTCAGTTGTCACGATTGATTCGTTGATCAAAAGGTCAGTTGTCAAATCGCGAAGCATTGCTTTACGTTGTGAGCTAGTGCGTCCTAGTTTACGGTAAGCCATGTATTCCTCCTTTATTTATCTTTTAATCCAAGACCCAAATCAATGAGTTTGAGTTTCACTTCTTCCAAACTCTTGCGTCCAAGATTTCGTACTTTCATCATCTCTGCTTCAGATTTTTCTGTCAAATCATGCACAGTATTGATACCGGCACGTTTCAAACAGTTGTATGAACGCACAGACAAATCCAGTTCCTCAATCGTACGATCCAAAATACGATCGTCAGATTCAGTATCAGCTTCTTTCATCACTTCAGTTGACTTAGCAATCTCAGTAAGATTTGTAAACAAATCAAGATGTTCTGTCAAAATACGTGCTGAAAGCCCTAAAGCATCTTCTGGAATAATTGTTCCATTTGTCAAGATTTCAAGGGTTAGTTTGTCAAATCCATCATTGCTACCTACACGAGCAGGTTCCACTTGATAGTTGACTTTTGTAACTGGTGTATAAATAGAATCTACAGCAAGTGTTCCAACTGGTGCATTATCTTTTTTATTTTCATCAGCAGGTACATATCCACGACCACTGTTAACAGTCATAGTCGCTTTTAGGGAAGAACCTTCACCGATTGTAAAGAGATAATGATCTGGATTTACAATTTCAATATCGCTATCTGTCAAAATGTCACCAGCTGTTACTTCAGCAGGACCTTCAACATCTAGTTCGATGATTTTTTCGTCTTCAACGTACGATTTCACTGCAATTCCTTTAATGTTCAGAATGATTTGCATCACGTCTTCACGAACACCTGGAACTGTGTCAAACTCATGTAACACGCCATCAATGTTGATAGATGTCACAGCTGCTCCTGGTAGAGAAGCTAGAAGTACACGACGAAGAGAGTTACCAAGAGTTGTACCGTAGCCACGTTCAAGTGGTTCGATTACAAACTTGCCATAATCTTTATTTTCATCAATTTTTGTTATATTTGGTTTTTCAAACTCGATCATTTAGTTACTCCCTCTTAAACGAAAAGCAGTGTAATGCGATGATTATACACGGCGACGTTTTGGAGGACGAGCACCATTGTGTGGCACTGGAGTCACATCACGAATTGCTGTTACTTCAAGACCAGCGGCAGCAAGCGCACGAATAGCTGACTCACGACCAGAACCTGGACCTTTTACAGTAACTTCAACTGATTTAAGACCGTGTTCTTGTGCAGATTTAGCAGCAGCTTCAGAAGCCATTTGAGCAGCGAATGGTGTAGATTTACGAGAACCTTTGAAACCAAGAGCACCAGCTGATGACCAAGCAATTGCATTACCATGCACATCAGTAATCATAACAATAGTGTTATTAAATGTAGCGTGAATATGAGCAATACCAGATTCGATATTCTTTTTCACACGACGTTTACGTGTTGGTTTAGCCAAGACTTTTACCTCCTATATTATTTTTTCTTACCAGCAATCGCAACAGCTTTACCTTTACGAGTGCGAGCGTTGTTTTTAGTGTTTTGTCCACGGACAGGAAGTCCACGACGGTGACGGATACCACGGTATGAACCGATTTCCATCAAACGTTTGATGTTCAAGTTTACTTCACGACGAAGGTCACCTTCAACTTTGATTGCATCCACTTCACGACGGATAGCATCTTCTTGATCTGATGTAAGATCACGTACACGAACATCTTCTGAGATTCCAGCAGCAGCCAAAATTTTCTTAGATGTTGCAAGTCCGATACCATAAACATAAGTCAATGAGATTACTACGCGTTTGTCATTTGGAATGTCAACTCCAGCAATACGAGCCATGTTTTCTCCTTTCTATCTTATCCTTGACGTTGTTTGTGTTTTGGATTTGCTGGGCAAATTACCATAACACGACCATTACGACGAATAACTTTACAGTATTCGCAAATTGGTTTGACCGATGGTCTTACTTTCATTTCTTATCCCTCCAAGTTTTTCGATTATTTAAAGCGGTAAGTGATACGTCCACGTGTCAAGTCATATGGACTCATTTCGACAGTAACACGATCTCCCGCTAAAATACGAATATAGTTTTTACGAATTTTACCAGAAACTGTTGCTAAAATCTGATGTCCATTTTCAAGTTCAACCGTAAACATTGCATTCGGCATTGTATCAACTACTTTGCCTTCAACTTCAATCACATCGTCTTTTGCCACGCAAAAGCACCTCCATAAATTTCGATTCGATGCCTCTAGACACAGAGACAACAATTATAAGTCAGACTATCTCAGTATAACATTTGTAGCGGATTTTTGCAAGTGCGAAAAACGCTTTATTTCAAATTTGTCAATACTTTTTCGATATCTGAGAAGACATCATTGATATCTTGATTACCTTCGATGTCATGAACCAAACCTTTGGCACGATAGTGAGCAATGATTGGTTCTCCTTGAGCAATATTAACATCCAAACGACGTTTTACTGTCTCAGGCTTATCATCTTCACGTTGGTAGTAATCTTCTTCTTTATAGTCAACTGGTGGGTTAAAGATCTTATGGAAAGTTTCTCCAGTTACGCGGTGGATGATACGACCACTCAAACGTTCCAAGAGGCTGTCAGGGTTCACTTCAATGTTGATAACCCCTTCTAGTTCAATGCCAAGTTCAGCCAAAGTTTTGTCCAAGGCATGAGCTTGTTCGATCGTACGTGGGTAACCATCCAACAAGAATCCTGTTTCTTTAATATCATCTTGTGAAAGACGTTCTTTTACGATTCCATTTGTAACTTCGTCAGGAACCAATTCACCCTTGTCAATGTATGACTTAGCAAGAACACCCATTTCAGTTTGATTTGCCATTGCAGCTCGGAACATATCACCTGTTGAGATATGTGCAACATGGAATTGTTCTACGATTTTTGCTGCTTGAGTTCCCTTACCTGCACCAGGTAAGCCCATAATCAAAAGATTCATGATTTGATCTCCTTATTTTATTTTTAAATAGAAGCAAAAAGTCTTTTCACCCCTATTTAAAAACAAAATAGAAGAGGGGAGACCAAACTCTCACTAATGTTAGAGTTAAACCTCCACTCCCTCAGTATTTACTGATTTCGTAAATACTTTTATTCTGTTCTGTCCATGAAACCAACATACTTACGTTTCAATAGGTAACCTTCCAATTGTTTGATTCCTTCAATACCTGTAGAGATAATGATCAAAAGACTAGTTCCTCCAAAAGCAACTGCTTCTGAAAGTCCGAAAACATCTTTTGCTACAATCGGTAAAATAGAAATCACACCAAGGAAGAGGGAACCAACAGTTGCAAGACGACGAAGAAGTTTAGACATATATTCTTCTGTACCTTTACCAGGACGAACTCCGTGGATATAGGCACCGCTCTTTTGTAAGTTCTCTGCAGCTTTTTCAGGATTAATCTGTACAAACGTATAGAAGAATGTAAAGAGAATAATCAACAAAGCATACATAGCAATACCAGTTGGTGAAGTTGTTGCCAGCATCTCTTGTGCTGTTCTTACCCAAGCCCAATCATGACCTGTAGCGCTCAAAAACTGAAGAATAGCCGCAGGCGCTGCAGTAATCGAACTCGCAAAGATAACAGGGATAACTCCAGCAGGGTTTACCTTCAAAGGAAGGTAAGAGCTAGATGGAGCACCTTGTGCAACCTTAGTATATTGGATTGGAATTTTGTATTCTGCTTGTTGAACATAAGTTGTAAAGTAAATGATCAACAATACAGTAATAATCAAAATGATTACAAAAATGATAGATGAGTTGATACGGTCACTTGGGACGTTCACAAAGTAGTCCACATAGATGCCCTGAATCATATCTGGAATTGAGGCAACAATCCCAGCAAAAATAATCATAGAAACACCATTTCCGTATCCCTTATCTGTAATTTGCTCTCCCAACCAAGTAACAATCATGCTACCAGCTGTTAAGATGATACCAATCATGATAAAGACTTGTGGAGTAAGAGCTGTTTTCAACAATTGAGCTCCAGCCAAAGTATTAAAACCAGCTGTAATCCCGATAGATTGCACAAAGGCTAAAACAAGAGCAATATAACGAGTAGCTTGATTCAATTTTCTTCGACCTACTTCCCCTTGTTTACCCCACTCTACAAACTTGGGCAAAATATCCATTTGCAAGAGTTGGACAACGATAGAGGCCGTAATGTAGGGGCTAACACCAAGAGCAAAAACTGAGAAGTTTTTCAAGGCATTCCCTGACACCAAGCTCAACATGTTTAAGAAGGATAATCCACTTAAAGCATTCAAGCTATTGGCATTCACACCAGGAACTGTAATGCTAGTTCCAATACGAAAAACCAAAACGATAAAAATTGTAAATAAAATTTTTGATCGAACCTGCTTGACTTTAAGAGCTTCTCTTAATAATTTAAAAAACATAGGTCACCTCTCTTAGATGACTTCTACTGAACCACCTTTAGCAGTGATAGCTTCTTCAGCTGATTTAGAGAATTTAGCTGCTTTCACAGTCAATTTCTTAGTCAACTCACCGTTACCAAGAATTTTAACGCCTGATTTTTCAGCTTTAACAATTCCTGCTTCGATAAGAACAACTGGAGTTACTTCAGCACCATCTTCAAAGACGTTCAATTGGTCAAGGTTCACAATTGCGTATTCTTTAGCGTTGATGTTAGTGAATCCACGTTTTGGAAGACGACGGAACAATGGAGTTTGTCCACCTTCAAAACCAAGGCGAACTCCGCCACCGCTACGAGCTTTTTGACCTTTTTGACCACGACCAGATGTTTTACCGTTACCTGATGAAGTACCACGACCAACGCGGTTACGTACTTTACGAGAACCTTCTGCAGGTTTCAATTCATGAAGTTTCATTTTTATTTTCTCCTCTTTTGTAAAATGCTAGCGCCGATAAGGGAGAAAAGGTTGTCTCCCCCATCAACTCGCCTATACGACGTCATCATAGATGACTATATCTAGTTTTAGGGGATGGTATAGTGCACATCCCCTAAAAATTCATTAGTTTACTTCTTCAACTGTTACCAAGTGAGATACTGCTGTGATCATACCACGGATAGCAGCGTTATCTTCTTTAATAACAGAGCTGTTCAATTTGCCAAGTCCAAGTGCTACAACAGTTTTACGTTGTGATGGAATGCGTCCGATTGGAGACTTAGTCAAAGTAATTTTAATTTGAGCCATTTTATCCCCTTTCTTATGCCAAATCAGAAACTGAAATACCACGAAGGGCAGCAACTTCTTCAGCGCGTTTCAATTGTTTCAAACCTTCAACAGTTGCACGAACAATGTTGATTGGAGTGTTAGAACCAAGTGATTTAGATGTAATATCTGCCACACCTGCCAATTCCACAACGGCACGAACTGCACCACCAGCGGCAACTCCAGAACCTTCTACAGCAGGTTTCAACAATACTTTAGCTCCACCGAATTCTGAAAGAACTTCGTGTGGGATTGTTGTTCCAACCATAGGAACTTCGATCAAGTTTTTCTTAGCATCATCTACTGCTTTACGGATTGCTTCTGGAACTTCTTGAGCTTTACCAGTACCAAATCCTACGCGACCGTTGTGGTCACCAACAACAACAAGAGCTGCGAAACGAAGACGACGTCCACCTTTAACAACTTTTGTAACACGGTTGACAGCAACTACGCGTTCTTCTAATTCAACTGCATTGTCTTTAAATGCCATTTTCTAGTGTCCTCCTATTAGAATTTCAATCCGTTTTCACGAGCTGCATCAGCCAAAGCTTTCACACGTCCGTGATATAGATATCCACCGCGGTCGAACACCACTTCTGAAATACCTTTAGCGTTTGCACGTTCTGCAACGAGTTTACCGACAGCAACGGCTTGTTCAGTTTTAGTTCCTTTTGAAACTTCTTTGTCAAGAGTTGAAGCACTTGCGAGCGTTACACCCGCTACGTCATCAATCACTTGAGCGTAGATGCCTGTATTAGAACGGAATACGTTCAAACGTGGGCGATCAGCAGTTCCAGAGAGTTTTCCGCGAACGCGACGGTGGCGTTTTTGGCGGAGTTTGTTTTTATCTGGTTTTGAAATCACAGTTTTCACCTCTTTAGTTTTAAATCGTGTGCTATGCACAAAGTTGGAAAATAGGTTGGTGGTTGAAAATCAACCACTCAACATTATTTACCTGTTTTACCTTCTTTACGGCGAACAAATTCACCAACGTAACGGATACCTTTACCTTTATATGGTTCTGGTGAACGAAGGCTACGTACGTAAGCAGCTGTTTGACCAACTACTTCTTTTGAAATTCCGCTAACAACGATTGTTGTTGGGTTTGGAAGTTCAAAAGTAATTCCTTCTGGAGCTTCAACTTCGTCTGGATGAGATTTACCAACAGCCAAAACAAGTTTAGATCCTTGAAGTTGTGCACGGTAACCAACCCCGCGCATTTCAAGTTCTTTCTTGAATCCTTCTGATACACCAACAACCATGTTGTTCAAAAGGGCACGAGTAGTTCCGTGGATAGTTTTCATTTCTTTTGAATCGTTTGGACGGTGAAGAGTTACTTCAGTACCTTCCACACGGATTTCAATATCTTTTGAGAACTCACGAGTAAGTTCTCCTTTAGGTCCTTTTACAGTTACAACGTTGTCATTGTTAGTGAGTTCAACACCAGCAGGCAACACGATAACTTTATTACCAATACGTGACATGTTTATTTTCTCCTGTTAAATTGTCAGGCCAGAAAGGCCAGTTTTCACGGGGGTCAATCGATTTCTCGATTTAAAGGAACATTTAGGTTTCAATTTCAAAGTGAATCTAGGCATCGTCTCGCAGGCATAACTTTGGGTTAGGCAAGAGACGATAACGAAGAGTCACAAAGAAATTGGGAGCTAAATATTACCAAACGTAAGCGATAACTTCCCCACCAACATTCTTTTGGCGTGCTTCTTTATCAGTAAGCAAACCTTCAGAAGTTGAAAGGATAGCAATTCCAAGTCCGTTAAGAACTTTTGGAAGGTCTTCACGTTTTTTGTAGACACGAAGTCCTGGTTTAGAAACACGTTTCAAGTTAGTGATAACTTTTTCACCGTTTGGTCCGTATTTAAGGAATACACGGATGATGCCTTGTTTGTCATCTTCGATGATTTCAACGTTTTTTACAAAACCTTCGCGTTTAAGGATTTCAGCAATCCCTTTTTTGATGTTTGATGCAGGTACTTCAAGTACTTCGTGTTTAGCTTGGTTAGCATTACGAATACGAGTTAGGAAGTCTGCGATTGGGTCAGTCATAACCATTTTGTTTTTCTCCTCTTACTAGTAGTTTGCAAGTTGCACTTGCTAGTTAATGATTGAGCTGGGCTCAGAATATATTTCTAGGTTTCAATTCCTAAGTGAGTCTAGGCATCTGCTTGCAGGCATAACTTGAGTTAGGCAAAAGCAGATAACGACGAATCACGACGGGATTGAAAGCTAGAATTACCAAGATGCTTTTGTTACACCAGGAATTTGTCCTTTGTAAGCTAATTCACGGAAGCAAACACGGCAAAGTTTAAATTTGCGGTAAACTGAATGTGGACGACCACATTTTTCACAACGAGTATAAGCTTGAGTAGAGAACTTCGCTGGACGTTTGTTCTTAGCAATCATTGATTTTTTAGCCATTAGATTTACCTCCTATATTATTTTGCAAAAGGCATTCCAAGGCCTGTAAGCAATGCACGTGACTCTTCGTCAGTGTTAGCAGTTGTTACGATAACGATGTCAAGACCACGAGTTTTGTCAACGTCATCAAAGTTGATTTCTGGGAAGATCAATTGTTCTTTCACACCAAGTGTGTAGTTTCCGCGTCCATCAAATGATTTTGTTGGAACACCGTGGAAGTCACGTACACGTGGAAGTGAAACTGAAACCAATTTATCCAAGAATTCGTACATACGTTCACCACGAAGGGTAACTTTTGCACCGATCGCAACACCTTCACGAAGACGGAAGCCGGCGATTGATTTTTTAGCTTTAGTGATAAGTGGTTTTTGACCTGAGATAAGTGCCAATTCTTCAGCAGCTTTTTCAAGGCTTTTAGCGTTTGATACAGCTTCACCAACACCCATGTTCAAAACGATCTTATCTACTTTAGGCACAGCCATCACTGATGAGTAGTTGAATTGTTCTGTCAAAGCAGGAACTACTTCATTAAGATATTTTTCTTTTAAACGATTTGCCATTATACTTCTCCTTTCCTTCGTGATTAATCAAGCACTTCGCCTGATTTTTTGTTGTAGCGAACTTTTTTACCGTCTACAAATTTGTAACCAACACGACCAGCTACACCATTTTTGTCCAAAACTTGAACGTTGGATACGTGGATAGCTGCTTCTTTCTCGATGATACCACCTTGAGGAAGCTCGTTAGTTGGACGTTGGTGTTTCTTAACGATGTTAACACCTTCAACGATAACTTTGTTTACTTTTGGAAGGGCAGTAAGGACAACAGCTTCTGTTCCCTTATCTTTACCAGCGATTACGCGAACTTTGTCGCCTTTTTTTACAAACATTAGGTTTCTCCTTGATTTTTCTTACGCCCATAAGGGCACCCTAGCTTGAAGCTAGGGGACTAGTTTGTTTCTAAAAATTAAAGTACTTCTGGAGCAAGTGACACGATCTTCATGAAGCCACCTTCACGCAATTCACGTGCAACTGGGCCAAAGATACGTGTTCCGCGAGGAGTTTTGTCTTCACGGATGATAACTGCTGCGTTTTCGTCAAATTTGATGTATGAACCATCAGCACGACGAGCACCTGATTTAGTACGAACGATAACTGCTTTAACAACGTCACCTTTTTTAACCGCACCACCAGGAGTAGCTTGTTTTACAGATGCCACGATAACATCACCGATGTTTGCAAATTTACGTCCTGAACCACCAAGAACTTTGATAGTCAAGATTTCGCGAGCACCGCTGTTGTCTGCGACTTTCAAACGAGTTTCTGT
Organism: Streptococcus mitis; assembly: GCF_002096835.1. Classification (GTDB taxonomy): domain Bacteria; phylum Bacillota; class Bacilli; order Lactobacillales; family Streptococcaceae; genus Streptococcus; species Streptococcus mitis_W. The sequence goes on from NZ_NCVG01000023.1 coordinate 378,719, forward strand.
TTGAATCATTTCAGTTTTCTCCTTTCAGGTTTGATTAGATGATGACCGCTTCTTCAACAACTTCTACAAGACGGAAACGTTTTGTAGCTGAAAGCGGACGAGTTTCCATGATACGTACGATATCGCCTTCTTTGGCAACATTGTTTTCATCATGAGCTTTGTATTTTTTAGAGTAGTTAATACGTTTACCATAGACTGGGTGGTTACGTTTTGTTTCAACTACAACTGTGATTGTCTTGTCCATTTTGTCAGATACAACACGTCCAACAAGAACTTTACGATTATTGCGTTCCATTGAAATTTCTCCTTCCCTAGTCTATTATTTCGCTTCAGATTGAACTGTTTTGATACGAGCGATTTGTTTTTTAACTTCTTTCAAGCGAGCTGTTTGTTCCAATTGACCAGTAGCAGCTTGGAAACGAAGTTCAAACAATTCTTTTTTCAATTCGTTTTCGCGCTTCGCGAGTTCTTCTTGAGAAAGACCACGAAGTTCTTTAACAAATTCTTTTACTTCATTAAGTTTCATGCCTTCTCCTTATTCTGCTTCACGTTTTACGAATTTACATTTAACTGGCAATTTGTGGCTAGCAAGACGAAGCGCTTCGCGAGCGATCTCTTCAGATACACCAGCGATTTCGAACATCACTTTACCACGTTTAACTGGTGCTACCCAACCTTCAGGTGCCCCTTTACCAGATCCCATACGCACACCGATAGCTTTAGCAGTGTATGATTTGTGTGGGAAGATTTTAATCCAAACTTTACCACCACGTTTCATGTAACGAGTCATGGCGATACGAGCAGCTTCGATTTGGCGGTTAGTGATCCAGTGGCTAGTTGTAGCTTGAAGACCGTATTCACCGAATGCTACTTCTTTTCCACCTTTTGCTTCACCGCGCATTTTTCCACGGAATTCACGACGGTGTTTAACACGTTTAGGTACTAACATTGGTTATTTACCTCCTTTAGTGTTTTTGCGAGCTGGAAGAACTTCACCACGGTAGATCCATACTTTAACACCAAGTTTACCGTATGTAGTATCTGCTTCTTCCCAAGCGTAATCGATATCTGCACGAAGTGTGTGAAGTGGAACAGTTCCTTCAGAGTATCCTTCAGCACGGGCAATATCTGCACCGTTCAAACGACCTGATACTTGTGTCTTGATTCCTTTAGCTCCAGCACGCATTGCACGTTGGATTGCTTGTTTTTGTGCACGACGGAAAGCAACACGTTGCTCCAATTGACGAGCAATTCCTTCACCTACAAGGTGAGCATCCAAATCAGGTTGTTTGATTTCGATGATGTTGATGTGTACTTGTTTTCCAGTCAATTTGTTAAGTTTCGCACGGAGTGCATCAACGTTAGCACCACCTTTACCGATAACCATACCTGGTTTAGCAGTGTGAAGTGAAACGTTAACTTTGTTTACTGCGCGTTCAATTTCGATAGTTGAAACTGCTGCGTCAGCAAGTTCTTTTTGAACGAATTTACGGATTGCAAGATCTTCATGAAGGTAATCCGCGTATTCTTTTTCAGCATACCATTTGGCATCCCAATCACGGATGATGCCGACACGCATACCAATTGGATGTACTTTTTGACCCACGATTTTACCTCCTTATTTTTCTGCAACAGCTACAGTGATGTGAGCTGTACGTTTGTTGATTGGTGAAGCTGAACCTTTCGCACGTGGACGGAAACGTTTCATAGTCGGTCCTTCGTTTGCGAATGCTTCAGATACTACCAAGTTAGCTTTATCCAAACCAAAGTTGTTTTCAGCGTTTGCTACAGCTGAGTTCAAAACTTTCAAGATGATTTCAGCAGCTTTGTTTGGAGTGAATGTCAAGATTGCGATTGCATCGGCTACGCTTTTACCACGGATGTTATCAAGAACAAGACGTGATTTACGAGGTGAAACACGTACTGTACGAGCCATTGCTTTAGCTGAAGTAATTTCTGCCATTTATGTTCTCCTTATTTTCTACGTGTTTTCTTGTCGTCTGCAGCGTGACCTTTGTAAGTACGAGTTGGTGCAAATTCACCAAGTTTGTGACCTACCATGTCTTCTTGGATGTAAACAGGTACGTGTTTACGACCGTCATAAACTGCAATAGTGTAACCAATGAAACTTGGGAAGATCGTTGAACGACGTGACCAAGTTTTAATAACTTTTTTCTTTTCGTCGTTAGCTTGAGCTTCAACTTTTTTCATCAAATGCTCATCGACGAAAGGTCCTTTTTTAAGACTGCGTCCCATTTTTATATTTTCTCCTTTAAATGTTGTACCACAGCGGCTTGCGCTCACATGGAGCGCTACCGAGCTGGCGGATTTACTAGTTGCTTAAGCGACTAGTTTAATATTATTTCTCGTTGCGACGACGAACGATAAGTTTGTCAGATTTCGCTTTCTTGTTACGAGTTTTAAGACCAAGAGCAGGTTTGCCCCATGGAGTAGATGGTGCTTTACGACCAACTGGTGCTTTACCTTCACCACCACCGTGTGGGTGATCGTTAGGGTTCATTACAGAACCACGAACTGTCGGGCGGATACCTTTCCAACGGCTACGTCCTGCTTTACCAAGGTTTACAAGTCCATGTTGTTCGTTTCCGACAACACCAACTGTAGCACGGCAAGTTCCAAGAATCATACGAACTTCACCTGATTGAAGACGAACAAGAACGTATTTACCTTCAGAACCCAATACTTGAGCAGATGCACCAGCAGCACGTACCAATTCACCACCACGACCTGGTTTCAACTCGATGTTGTGGATCAAAGTACCAACTGGGATGTTAGCAAGTGGAAGAGCGTTTCCGACTTTGATATCTGCTTCTGGACCTGAAACGATACGTTGACCTACTTCAAGACCTTTTGGAGCGATGATGTATGCTTTCACACCGTCAGTGTAGTGTACAAGAGCGATATTTGCAGAACGGTTTGGATCGTACTCGATTGTTTTAACAACTGCTTCAACGTTGTCTTTGTTACGTTTGAAGTCAACCAAACGGTAGAAACGTTTGTGTCCACCACCTTGGTGACGAACTGTGATACGACCGTTGTTGTTACGACCAGCCTTGCTCTTCAATGCAACAAGCAATGATTTTTCAGGAGTGCTTGTTGTGATTTCAGCGAAATCCAAAGAAGTCATATTACGGCGACCGTTTGTTGTTGGTTTATAAACACGAATTCCCACGATATTTCCTCCTTAGATTATTCAGCTTCAGCAGCAAACAACTCGATTGCTTTAGAATCAGCTGTAAGTGTGATGATAGCTTTTTTAGTTTTGTTAGTAAAACCAGTGTAACGTCCAACACGTTTAGCTTTTGGTTTTACGTTGATTGTGTTAACATTAGCAACTTTAACACCTTCGAAAGCAGCTTCAACAGCTTGCTTGATCAAAAGTTTGTGTGCACGAGTGTCAACTTCAAATACATATTTGCCTGCTTCAAGTTGAGCCATTGAGCTTTCAGTGATTACAGGTTTTTTGATAACATCATACAAATTCATTATGCAAGAACCTCCTCGATTTTAGAGATAGCTGCTTGTGTGACAAGAAGTTTGTCGCTATTTGCGATGTCAAGAACACTTGCAGTTGTAGCAGTTGCAACTTTCACGTTTGGAAGGTTACGAGCTGAAAGAGCTGCGAATTCATTTCCTTCTTCAAGGATAACAAGAACTTTAGAATCGATGCTCAATGCTGCAAGAACTTTTGCAAATTCAGCAGTTTTTGGAGCTGTAAATGAAAGAGCGTCTACAGCTACGAATTTGTTTTCAGCAACTTTTTCAGAGTAAACTGATTTAAGAGCTAGGCGACGAACTTTTTGTGGAAGTTTGTAGCCGTATGAACGTGGAGTTGGTCCGAAGACAACACCACCACCACGCCATTGTGGTGAGCGGATAGAACCTTGACGAGCACGTCCAGTTCCTTTTTGACGCCATGGTTTGCGTCCACCACCTGATACTGCAGAGCGGTTTTTAACAGCGTGTGTTCCTTGACGAAGGCTTGCGCGTTGGCTGATGATCACATCAAACACAACTGATTCATTTGGTTCGATACCAAATACTGCATCGTTAAGAACAACTTGGCCAGCTTCTTTACCAGTTTGGTCAAATAATGTTACGTTTGCCATTGTGACTGATTTCCCCTTTCTTTATTATTTACCAGCTTTAACTGCTGATTTGATAGTGATAAGAGATTTCTTAGCACCTGGTACGTTACCTTTGATAAGGATAACGTTCTTTTCTGGAACAACTTGTACAACTTCAAGGTTTTGAATTGTTACGCGGTCACCACCCATACGTCCTGCAAGGTTTTTACCTTTGAATACGCGGTTAGGTGCAACAGGCCCCATAGAACCTGGACGACGGTGGTAACGAGAACCGTGAGCCATTGGTCCACGTGATTGTCCGTGGCGTTTGATAACACCTTGGAAACCTTTACCTTTAGAAGTACCAGTTACGTCAACAACGTCTCCAGCTGCGAATGTTTCAACTGTGATTTCAGCACCAACTTCCAAGCCTTCAACGTTTTTGAATTCACGAATGAAGCGCTTAGGAGCCGTGTTAGCTTTCGCTACATGTCCTTTAGCAGGTTTGTTGCTCAATACTTCGCGTTTGTCATCGAAACCAACTTGGATAGCGTTGTATCCGTCTGTTTCAACAGTTTTAACTTGAAGAACAACGTTTGGAGTTGCTTCAATAACTGTTACAGGGATCAATTCGCCAGCTTCAGTGAAGATTTGAGTCATTCCCACTTTTTTCCCTAAGATTCCTTTTGTCATGAGAAAATAGTTCCTTTTCTATATTTTTTATTCAAAAAGTTTTTAACGAGCGTTTTTTATGCTCAAGGTATCAAGCTTTAGATTAAAGTTTGATTTCTACGTTTACACCACTTGGAAGATCCAATTTCATCAAAGCATCAACTGTTTTTTGAGTTGGGTTAACGATATCGATCAAACGTTTGTGTGTACGCATTTCAAATTGTTCGCGAGAGTCTTTATATTTGTGAGTCGCACGAATGATTGTGTAGAGGCTACGTTCAGTTGGAAGTGGGATTGGACCCGCAACTTGTGCACCTGTACGAGTAGCTGATTCTACGATTTTTGCAGCCGCTGTGTCAAGCGTACGGTGTTCGTAAGCTTTCAAACGGATACGGATTTTTTTGTTTGCCATCTTTTTCTCCTTTTCGTCTATTTAAGATAATAGGCTAGCTCCACAAGAAAACCGACGCGGCGTTGCGTGGCAATGCAACCGAGCGTGTCGCAACCTCTTGCATCAAAGCTAAGGCTGTAATTTACAGCACCATAATAGAATAACACAAAGCCCCTGCGATTGCAAGGGATTTGTTGCTGTTTTTTAAAATTTTTAACATGAAAATGTTTTCTTTTTTGATAGGTCATTTATTTAAATATTCTATGGAAGAAAGTTACTCTCTCTTCACCTGTTCATAGCTTTCTTTCCCGTCATTGAGCTTGTCCCAAATCACTACTTGCCCACTTTTGAGAGATTTTTGCACATCGATGATGCGTTGATTGGACGAACCTCGAAACTGAAGCATAAGATTTCTCTTAGTTCGATCATACCGTCCATCAACCAGAATGTCAATCAGTGATAAGAGTTCCAGTTTATCTTGTGTTTCCAATATCATTTCTTCCCATGTATAGCCCGTCCAGGACCAGATATCTTTATCTGGCAATTCCTGACGAATACGTTTAACAAGTGGCAAAAGGATTCCTGTATTAAGGAAGGGTTCTCCTCCTAATAAAGTCAAGCCTTGAACATAGGGCTGGGCAAGGTCTGCTATGATTTGTTCTTCTAATTCTGCTGTATAGGGAATGCCTGCATTAAAGGACCAGGTAGCTACATTATAGCACCCCTCGCAGTGAAACATACAACCTGATACATAGAGAGAGTTACGCACACCTTCTCCATCTACAAAGTTAAAGGCTTTGTAGTCGATGATACGCCCTTGACTGAGTTCCTCGCTTTTCCATTCTTGTGGTTTTGGATTATTCATTCGCTACCTCTATCCAATAACGCTCAACTCCATTACGAACATCCTCAAGGAGCCCACCATTTGCTAAAATGACTGCTCTGCTAGCAGGATTATTCACGCTACAGGTCACAAGAGTTCTCTTGATGTTCTTTTCCTTAGCAACTTGCAAGCCCTGACGGAGAGTTTCCTTAGCATAACCCTTGCCTCTTTCTGATGGACGAATGGAGTAGCCAATGTGGCCAGCATAATTCAGTAAACCCTCATTCAGTCTCAATCGCAGATTCAAAAATCCTAGAGCACGACCTACATCATCAAACGATACAAATTGAATAGAAGGAACACGATTTTCAGGCAAGTTTATTCCCATTTCTTTATCCTGATTAATATTCAACCATTCCTCATAAGAAAAATTTTCTGTATCCCAGAAACCACCGTCGTGAGGCGACTGATTTTTTTCAAACTCTGCCATCATCTCTAAAACTGTTTCTTTATCTGCTAATCTTGGTCTGCGTAGTTCCATCCTTACCTCCCACTATGAGAAAAGCGAGAGCTGACTCTCACTTTTATTTTTTCTTGTTCTTGTTTAAAAACTGTTCTCTGAGGTTGAGCAAGCGTTCTTTTTTACCTGTTCCACCTTTCGAGTGTTTCTCGTGATAACGGGTCACTTGTGCGCGTCCCTTATCGTCTAATTGGTATTTCCCCATTGCGTTTCCTTCTAATTTGTTACTTCATGTCCTGCCGTTTTAATGGTTGAGCCATTCATGTGTTTGACACGCGCAGCGATTTCCTTGTGGCGTCCGTTAACCATCGGACGCGCTTGAGGATTTCCCAGATAACCACACGTACGTTTGACTACATCTACTGTTTTAGGGTCGCTATTGCCACAGTTGGGACAAGCAAAGCCTCTCTCAGTTGGTTCAAAATCCCCTTCAAAGTCACACTTGTAGCAACGATCAATCGGAGTATTGGTCCCTAGATAGCCAACTCGGTCATAGGCATAGTCCCAAACAGCTTCCAGGGCCTTAGGATTTTGTTGAAGAACTGGATACTCACAATAATGGATAAAGCCACCTGACGCACCTGCTTCTGGATAAACTTTCTCAAAGTCTAATTTTTCAAACGGTGTTGGATTTTTACGAACATCGTAGTGGAAAGAGTTGGTGTAGTATTCCTTGTCCGTGATGTCAGGAATAGAGCCGAACTTCTCTGTATCCAAGCGACAGAAGCGGTCTGTCAGACTTTCAGACGGTGTGGAGTAGATAGAGAAATGGTAACCATATTGGTCAGACCACTCTTCCACACGACGTTTCATATCACGAATAATATCCAGTGTGAATTCCTTGGCTTCAGGATTGCTTTCCCAGCTATTTCCAAAGAAGACTGTAGCCACTTCGTACAAACCGATGTAGCCCAGCGAAACTGTCGCACGGCGATTCTTAAAGAGTTGGTCAACACTTTCTTCTTTTCCGAGACGGCGACCGAAGGCTCCGTACTGATAGAGGATAGGGGCATTCGCTGGTGTTGCTTCCTTGGTCCGTTCAACACGGTAAACCAGAGCATCTTCTGCGATATTCATCCGCTCATTGAAGATTTCCCAAAACTTATTCAAATCCCCCTCAGACTCGAGGGCGATACGAGGCAGATTGACCGTCACAACACCTAGATTCATCCGACCTGAATTGACCTCAACACCATTTTCATCTTTCCAGCCTTGGAGGAAGGAGCGACAGCCCATAGGAACCTTGAAAGAACCTGTCAGCTCGATAATCTTATCATAGGACAAGACATCAGGGTACATCCGCTTGGTTGCACACTCGAGAGCCAACTGTTTGATGTCATAGTTCGGAGTCCCTTCTTCCAAGTTAAGGCCTCTTTTTAGCGTAAAGATGAGTTTAGGGAAGATGGCTGTACGATGTTCTGATCCAAGACCCTTGATACGAATGGTTAAGATAGCTTTTTGAATTTCCCGCTCAAAACGACTAGTTCCTAGACCAAAACCTAGTGAAGTAAAAGGTGTTTGTCCATTTGAAGTGAAGAGGGTGTTGATTTCATACTCAAGAGATTGCATGGCATCGTAGATGTCTTTTTGGGTTTTTTTCCAAGCGTAATCTTCCCGTTTTTCGGGCAAGACCCACTCTTCCGCATCCTTGAGGTGTTTTTGGTAATTCTTCTCCGCATACGGAGCCAAGACTTCATCAATACGGTCAGCTGAGCAGCCCCCGTACTGGCTAGAAGCAACGTTGGCGATGATTTGTGAAATTTGAGCTGTCGCAGTCTGGATAGACTTGGGACTCTCTACCTCTGCATTGCCAATCTTAAAACCATTTTCCAACATCCCTTTAAAATCAATCAAACAGCAGTTAGTCATAGGAGTGTAGGGGCTGTAGTCCAAGTCATGATAGTGGATATCCCCTTTTTGGTGAGCATTGGCTACGTGCTTAGGAAGCATTTGTAGCCCGATTGACTTCCCAACAATCCCTGCTGTCAAATCACGCTGGGTGTTGAAGACATCGCTGTCTTTATTGGCATTTTCATTGACAACTGCTTGATCTTTATTGAGAAGTTTATGGATACTAAAGTTGATATCTGTCGCTTTTGAGCGCTCAAAATCCCTTTGTGTCCGATAAGTGATATACTCCTCAGCCAGCGCATACTCTTTAGCTTCAAGGAGTTCATGTTCTACGACATTTTGAATTTCGTAAATCTTAACCCCTTGAGGGAAGCGGCTGTGAATTTCCGTCACGATTCTTTCAACTAGACCATTTAGGCGTTTTTCTACTAGAGGCGTAAGGTCCATAACCTTTTCCGCCGCCTTGTGGAGAGCCTTGTCAATCTTGTCTACATCAAACACCACACGTCTACCATCTCGTTTTTCAACGAACAAGGTGGGAACGGTTGCAAGCTTTTCTTCTAATACAATCATATCCATGCTCTTTTCTAAAATGTTGTTCTATGAAGTATTATACCACTCTAAAAATAAAAATCAATATCTTGTGTTAAAAATCCCAAAAATTTTAAAATTACACAAGATATTGATTTCGTTATTTAATTTTATAGACTTTAAACTCTGAGTAATCAGTCTTTACTTGTTGGTAATTTTCTTTCAAAATTGTTTCCACTTCAGACCAGACTGCTACCTTATCATTCACAAGAATCATCTTGGGTTGATTTTCTTTTAAATCATTAATCAAACTAGCTTTATTTTCTTCCGTATTTGTGTAAAGAAGAGGTGATGGGAACACGGATCCAGCCAAACGCTGGCTTTCTTTATACATCTGAACATGTGAATCCCAAATATAGATTTGGTCTCCCTCACTTACCTCTTGTTTGACTCTATCTACCACTTGATGTTGTTCTCTATAAGAAGCTGGATGCAAGACAAAACGAGCTACAAAAGGAATGGCAATCAGATAAACCACCACCAGGATCGGTAGGTAGAGATTTCCCTCCATGAATTTTTTCCATAGAGTAGGAACTTCCTCTCTTCTCCGACGACGAGCTCCCCTAGCTGAATGCTTCCCACGAATACTGGTCATCAAAAGAAGGAGTAAAAATGGAATGATTAGAATCAAACGCGAACCGTGAAGAGGTTCTTGAGAAAAAAGCAACAAGGCTAGTACAAATAAGAAAGTAAAACTAGCTGGTACTGAAATAACATATAATCTTGATGCCTTTGATTGGAACAATCCTAGAAAAACAAGGAAAAGAGTTCCTAAACCAAAGGTCAACAAACCATAGAATACAACATTATCCATTAGTTGGGGATTGGTAAAGACCTGAAGGGAATCAATCGGATACAAAAGACTCCCTAGAGCTTCTCCAAAACCACCTGAAGCAAGGACATAGTAGCCTACTGGGTAAAAGATGAGAGAAAAACCAAGCGCCGCTGCAAAAAACTGATAAACTCCATGGACAAAACGACCATGCCCAACATTAAAGACAAATAAACCAATCGTTACTACTGCAGTAAAGAGAAGACTTGTAAGAGGCTCTATGAAAAATGATAGACCCAAAAAGATCCCCAGACGTAAAAATCCCTTGTCATGGTTAGGAGTTGAAAGATAAGCTGCTATGAATGAAAATCCTGCAAACAGGAATGGCAGAGCTAAGATCGTAGCATAGCCTCCTCCAAAACCAAGCCCCGACACCAAAATATAAAATATTGTTAGGAGTTGCTTAGCTTGCTCCCTTTGCCCTGTCAAATACTCTGTCGAAGAAAAGAGGAAGTAACCTCCTCCTAAGAGGGCTAGCCATTCTACCAAGGCAAAAAGAATGCCTCCTTGGGTGATGTAAAGTAGCAAGTAATAAATAAGACCGTGACTAGCATAATAGCTACTGTAGAGCTGTCCTCCCTGATGTAAAGCCCACCCTATATACAAATCCTGCGCCTGAGAGGGACTTACCATATCTAAAATTAAAGGAAGCACCACAGAAAAAACCGTTGCAATCGTACTTCCAATGATGAGTCTGAAAAACGGGAAAGCTACCTGTTCTTCTTTTTCTACATGAGATTCAAGGTTCCTATCCAATCTATTTTCAATGTCATTACTCTGTATCGTTTCGGATACTTCTTCGATTCTGCCATATACAGCCATGTCGTTTCTCCTATTCAATTTATCTGTCTTAGTATATCAAAAAGACCTAAAATTGTCAGCTTGCGATGGGTGTTTGAGTGATTTTTTGCATAGTTTCACAAAGGTTTCAATTTCCCGAAATCGATGTAAATTCGTCTGTTTAAATGTTATGATATAATCCAATTCTTTCTGAGTCAGCATCGTTCCTCCTATATCTTCTTATTCGTAAAAAGCAAGAAAAAGAGGACTCAGTCATTTCCTAAGTCCTAGATTTCTTATAAGATAGGGGCGAATAACTGGGCAATTTCCTTAATCAATTTTTGATACCAGCTATTTTTTATCGTATGAGGGAAAATTTCTTGAGATACTGAAAAAATCTCCTGAAAATCTTTTTGAATCTCTGTGATTGATGCCATTTTATATAGCAAAACTGCATCTTCATAGTGATGAAGCAAACTTCTATAATCTAAATTAATCGTTCCAACTGCAGCAAAGTCCTTATCCACTAGAATTTGTTTACTGTGGATAAAGCCTGGACTATACTCAAAAATCCTGACTCCTGCTGACAAAAGATCCGGATAAGCCCCTCTTGTGATGAGTTGGATTAATTTTTTATCTGGAATGAAAGGAGTCACGATGCGAACATCAACACCCCTCATAGCCGCGTTTTTAATACTCTCGGTTAAATCATAGTCAATAATCAAATAGGGCGTTGTAATATAGACTGAATCAGTAGCCTGATTAATCAAACTTTGATAGACTTTTTTCCCTACCTGGGTACGGAAGATGGGCTTGGGTCCACTACCGTAAGGAATGCAGAGCCCTTGGCCAGAACAAGGCTGATTTTCCAAGTGATACTGGTCAAAATCGCTGATTTCCCCACGATTGATGTACCAAGTCATCAAAAAGAGACGGGTGAGAGCCTTGACACCAGGACCATCTAAGCGAATCCCACTGTCCTTCCAGTAGCCAAAACGTTCTACATGATTGATGTACTCATCGGCTAAGTTAATGCCTCCTGTATAGGCTACCTGACCATCTATGACAAGGATTTTACGATGGTCCCGATTGTTGTAAGCCACCGTCAAACGAGGAATCACCTTGTTAAATTTATGGGCTTCAATTCCTCGACTACGAAGCTGAATGGTATAATCTCCAGGTAAAGTCGCCATACAGCCGATATCATCATAGAGCATCTTGATCTCTACACCCTGAGCTGCCTTTTGTTCTAGTATATCTAATATGCTATTCCACATCAGACCTTCTTCGACAATATAGTACTCTAGAAAGATAAACTTTTCAGCTTTCTTGAGGTCTTCCAACATATGTTTCCACATGCTTTCACCCGAAGAAAAGAATTGTGAATCTGTTCGATCATAGACATCGGCATTGCTATCCATACTTAGTAAAGATTTGATAACTCCGTAAGCCGCCTTATCATCTTCCTTCAATTTCTGGCGGAGAGCTTTACTGTTATCCTCCCGAAAATGCATGGAACCAAGTTTGTCCAACTGCTTGATTTCTTTTTTGGACAATCGCCTTTCACCAAACATCAGATAGAGCAAGGGGCCGATGACAGGAACAAAAGTTACCACTAACCACATCACTTTACTATCAGGTGTCATTGAGCGATTGACAATTGCGACAATAGTCGCCATACTCATAAAAATTAAGACAATTACCCATAGAATAGGGGCCATGCGCCCTAAATAGAGAAAGAGACCAAAAACAAGAAAAAGTTCAAGTAACATAATCGAAAGACTAAAGCCATACTTGGACATCAATAATTGAAATTTTCTATATTTCATATCCCCTCCTTAATATTTTGATACTCAATGAAAAGCAAAGAGCAAACTAGGAAGCTAGTCGCAGGTTGCTCAAAACACTGTTTTGAGGTTGCAGATGGAAGCTGACGTGGTTTGAAGAGATTTTCGAAGAGTATGAATGCTAAAAACAGGTAATTAATACTAGTATAACGCAGGTATTCGGTAGAAGGCAAGTATTTATAATCATTTTTCTGAGTAAAAACAAAAGAGACTGACAAAACCAGTCTCCTTCTAGTCTATTTTGATAAAACAATGCGATCAGACGCTTCTCTATCCATATCGTCGATAATCATCTGATTTCCATTGATTGCATAAATCTTGACATCATCCCCAATAGTCATACGTTGATTAGCGGCATCGAAGCTAACCTGCTTGATTTCTTGATCTCCGTCAGTTTCTACCTGTGTCCAGGTGCCCGTTGTACCAGTTACCACTAAAGTGATACGGTCTCCTTCGTCCTGACCGGTATAGGTTCCATCAATATCAGTTGGTTGAACCTCAGGCGCATTTTGTGAAGAACTTGTTGCTGCCTGGTTGCTATTTTCTGTAGAAGATGAAAGAGCAGGTTGTGATTGTTGAGTTTGTTGTGTTTGCGATTGAGTTGCTGGTTGTTGAACTTGTTGAACTCTTTGTGAACAAGCTACTAAGAGACTAAGACTTGCTAGAGAAGCAAGAGAAAGTGTGAATCTTTTTAATTTCATGATGAATTTCCTTTCTGCTACCAATTTACAGAATTTTTTCTTTCTAACTAGTAGTTTCCCTAGTATAACAAGTTCAAAAAAGGAGGTCAATTCATCTGCTCATGGGCCAGCAAGTAGCCCCGTACTTCTGAGATAAAATAGAGAGACCCTGTAACGAACAACAAATCCTGGGCATCTGCTCTTGCTTCAAAATTGCTAATAAATTCTCGGTAAGAAGGAACTATATCGTAACCTGTTACATCTGTTTCATCCAAAGAACCTTGATAGTCAAAGCCGGTCACCTTGAGTTCCACCTGAAGCAATTTTTCAGTCAGATAAGCCAACATCCCTTGATAATCCTTCCGTTTCAAGGCTCCAAATAGGATTTGAGGACGATATCCTTCCTGCTCTTTTTCTTTAATAAATTCAACCAAGCGAGTCAAGGCAGGGAGGTTATGAGCACCGTCCAAGTAAATCTGAGGACGAATACGTTCCAAACGCCCAGCCCAATGGGTCTGCCCCAAAGCCTGTCTTACAGCCTGTTCATCAACAGCTTCCTTTCCTTCTCTCATAAAGAGAAGAAACGTTTGTAGCGCCAAGGCCGCATTTTCCTGCTGATAAGCTCCTTCCAAGCCTATTTTCAACTGCGAAAAAGTTCCCAAAGAACTTGAAAAATCACCATTCAGCATTGAAAAATCCTGACCTGCCTGATAAAGGTCAACAGCTAAAGATTCGGCTTTTTTCTGACATACAAGCCTAGCTTCTGAAGGCAACTTAGCAATCACTGCCTTTTTACCAGCCTTAAAAATACCAGCTTTCTGCTCTGCAACTGCTGCTATACTGTCACCCAGAGTCTCCTGATGATCAAGTCCGATGGAGGTGATGACAGCAATCTCTCCAGTTACCACATTGGTCGTGTCTAGTAAACCACCAATTCCCACTTCTAATAAAACCAAATCCACCTCTTGCTCCCTAAAATAGAGAAAAGCAATCAAGGTCAGCAATTCAAAAAAGGACAACTGATCATGGGTTTGCAGAAGCGTCTCTTCCATCTCCTTGACCTGCTCAGCCACACGGATGAAGTCTGCATCAGCTATTGGTTGTCCATTAATGCAGATTCGGTCATTGATAGAGACGATATGAGGGGAGGTAAAAGTCGCAACTTTTTTGCCATGCCCCATAAATAACTCCCTCATAAAAGCAATGGTAGATCCTTTTCCATTAGTCCCGGTTACGTGGATAATAGGATAAGACTTCTCGGGATTCCCCAACAAATCCACCGCTTCTTGCATTCGGCCCAAACCTGATCGAAAATTCAAACCAATCCGACTATGGAGCCATTCTTCTACTTCAAACATATACATCTCCTTAATTACAGGTTCAATCAAGTGCCTCAATATAGCCTCATAACTAACAAAAACGAGGCCAGGATTTTCGTCCCGACCTCTCACCTGGTTAGCTAATAACTAGCTACTATGAATATTAACGTGGGGTAAAAATATCCCCCGAACTTACTGACGGTTTTTATTTTTAGCGTCAGGCTAAAAACGTCCACTGGATGTTCAAACTCTTCCCAATTTCTGGGAGTTGGGCTGATACAGTCTCCCAGACTGTATCACTCCTCCATAAAGCTGTTGAAGACTTCTTCAATCATGTTCCATTCGTCTTCTGAGTCTTCTGGGATTGGTTGCAATTCGCCTTCTGTTCCATCTTCGTTTTCGATGAATGAGTAAGCTTGAATTTCAACTTGTCCGTCTTCGTCTTCTTCTGCGTTAACTGGTACTAGAAGAACATAGTTTTTACCAAATTCTTCTTTTCCGTCAATCGTCAAAAGGATTTCAAACAAGGTTTCATTTCCTTGCTCATCTACTAGTGTAATTAATTCACGTTCTTCGTGGTCGTGGTTATGATCGTGTGACATAGCCTCTCCTTTGTATTAAAATTTTCTATCTAAATAATTTTGTAAAATCAGCTGAGCTGCTAACTTATCAATGACTCTCTTGCGCTTGTTACGGCTAATATCTGCTTGCTCAATCAACATGCGCTCTGCGGCAACTGTTGTCAAGCGTTCATCTTGATAGTCTACTGGTAAACCAAAAAGCTCTTCTAACTTTGCTCCGTATGCCTGACTAGCTTCCACGCGCGGTCCGCTTGTATTGTTCATGTTTTTAGGCAAGCCCACTACAAATCGTTCCACCTTGTAAGTATCAACCAACTCCTTAACGCGGTCAAAACCAAATTGACCTTGCTCCTCATTGATTTGGATGATTTCAAGTCCTTGAGCTGTAAAACCGAGCGGGTCGCTAATAGCCACCCCTACCGTTTTTGAACCGACGTCCAATCCCATAATTCTCATAGGTTACAGATCGACTCCTTGTCCTTTAAGGTAGTAGCGGACCAATTCCTCAACAATTTCATCACGCTCATACTTACGGATTTGATTTCGTGCATTATTATAACGAGGAACGTAGGCAGGGTCTCCACTCAATACGTAGCCTACGATTTGGTTGATTGGGTTGTAGCCCTTATCGTTCAACGAAGCATAAACATCAGTCAAAGTTTCGCTAATTTCTTTTTTATTGGAATCGTCCAATTTAAAACGTACTGTTTCTTCAGTAAATCCCATTCTAACACCCTCTTTCCTTAGAATAGTACCATTATAGCATAATTCCTTACGTTCTACAATTCAGGCAGTCTATTTATTTGGATTTTCTACTGTTCTGTCGCGCCATTTGCCAATCTGTCTGAAATATATTTGCTTGGTTCATTCTTCAAGAGATTTTCTAAACCAATATTCTTCAAATATTCTAACTGAGAAGCCTTCTTGACATCCAGAACTTGAAAGTCAAAACTAGTCGTTGTTTGAAGTTCGGTTGCGCTCAATAGTTTGGTTTCAAGCTTAAATCCTGCTAATTTACGAGCTTCTATAATAGCCTCATCCTTCTCCTCTGCCTCGAGAAGAGCTTTTTGAGTTTCTTCCACTCCATGTTGGTCGATATAAGTCTTCAACTCATCAGAAACTGGACGTTTTTGTTGAATCGTTAAGCTCAAAAAAGTCTTGTCCTTGTATGTAATGGTTTGGGTTTGCTGGCTACCATCATCTGACTTGGGCAAGACCAAAGTCTTGGTCACAACTGTATTCTTCTCAGCATTCTCAATAACTGGCAATGCCGACTGAAGCGTATCCTTTTCTGTTTTTGTAGCTGTTCCAGTTTCTTTTTTCTGTCCGCAACCAACCAGGACAAAAAGGAAAGCTAGACTAACAAGAACTATTTTTTTCATTTCTTTCTTCTTTCTGTTTAAGATTAAAATAGAATAAGACTGGGAATTGCTCCCAGCCTTGATGTTTATAGAGCTGCACGCAAACGTGCTTCTGCATTTTCTACATTACGGACAGAGCGTGGTAGGAAGGCACGAATATCGTCTTCCTTGTAGCCAACTTGCAGGCGTTTTTCATCTACAAGGATTGGGCTCTTTAAAATTCTCGGTGTTTCCATAATCAGATTGAGGACTTCATTAACACTCAAATCTTCAATATCCACTCCAAGGGCTTTGGCATAGCGATTTTTAGACGAAACGATGCTGGCTATTCCGTTATCTGTTTTGGTTAGAATATCCAGTAATTCTTCTCTCGTAATTCCTTCTTTACCAAGGTTTTGTTCTTTATAACTTAACTGGTGGGCATTGAGCCAGGTTTTTGCTTTTTTACAACTAGTACAACTTGAGACTGTATAAATTTTGATCATGTACCTACCCCTTTCGCTACATGTTACTATCAGTTTAGTCTATTATACCATAAAAAACATCCGACTTGCGACCTATTTTTAAATTTTTTTGATTTTTTTCGTCATTTTCGTACTTTTTTCTTGACAAAATGAAATTTACAGCCATTCTTGATATTTCTTGATATAGATTTTTTTCACAATTGTCACGCTAATCATGTACAAAATAATGATGAAAAGTAAAAAGATGAAATAAATCGGTTTTAAAGGAGTGAGATGAAGTAGGCTTGCGAGTGGACTGTAGGGAAGGAAGGTCACAAAGGCTGCAGCCAATAAGGTTGTCACAAGGACTAGCCAAGCTGGACGACTCTGTAAAAAGGGAATTTTAGCTGAACGCAACATATGGATAACCATGGTCTGTGACCACATAGACTCGATAAACCAACCTGTCTGGAACAAGACAATAAATCCTACGGCAGACTCTGCCCCATGAACATAAGTTTGACCTGTCGTCATGGGTACAATGATAAAATAGAGCAAAATAAAGGTCAAAATATCAAAGGCAGAAGAGATAGGTCCCATCCAAACCATGAAACGTGTGATGGACTTAGCTTCCCAGGTATGCGGATTTCTCAAAAAATCTTTGTCCACCTTGTCAAAAGGCAAGGCAATACAAGACAAATCATAGACTAGATTTAGGATAATCAAATGGACTGGTGCCATTGGTAAAAAGGGTAAAAAGATTCCAGAGACCAATAGGGATAAGATATTTCCAAAATTAGAACTCACTGTCATCTTGATATATTTGGTCATATTAGCATAGACCTTACGCCCTTCAACAAGTCCTTTTTCAAGCACCATGAGATCCTTATCAAGTAGGATAACATCAGCTGTTTCTTTAGCAATATCTACTGCTGTATCAACAGAAATCCCCACATCTGCAACTTTCATAGAAGGAGCATCATTGATTCCATCTCCCATATAGCCGACAGCATGACCATTAGCCTTAAATTGCAAAATAATCCTTGCTTTTTGGTCAGGAGAAAGTTTGGCAAAGACGGTTACCTCCTCTACGGCTTGGGCCAATTCTTGATCACTCATCTGATCAATTTCAGACCCTAACAGCATCTGATTGATATCCAAACCAACCTTTTCACAGACTGCTTGGGTAACCTTTTCGTTGTCTCCCGTTAAAATCTTTGTTTGAACCCCATGTTCTAACAGAGCCTTAATTGCTGGTGCTGCAGATGGTTTAGGAGGATCTAGGAAGGCTAAATAACCAGTTAGAATCATATCCCCTTCATCATCAACTGTATAGGCATGACCTTCCCTCAAACCTGACTTATAGGCTACTCCCAAGACACGCAAACCTTGTTGATTTAGTTGTCGGACTTCCGCTAAAATTTCTTCTCTAATAGCATCTGCCAAGGGAGTAATCACTCCATGGTATTCCGCATAACTGGAAATCATCAACATTTCCTCTAGGGCACCCTTGGTTACCAAGCTAACCACTTCGTTCTCATCCTTGACGATGACACTCATCCGTCTGCGTTCAAAATCAAAAGGAAGCTCATCTATTTTTTGAAAGGTTTTATCCAGATTTTGCAAGAGGGCGTGTTTTTTTGCTTCCTTTTCAGTCCGTTTAATGATGGCTCTGTCCATCAAATTTTTCAAGCCAGTTTGAAAATAAGAATTGAGATAAGCTCGTCTCAAGACGGTCAAATCCAAGCGTCCGTGGATGTCCAAGGGATATTCTAGAACGATTTCATCTTGGGTTAGAGTTCCTGTCTTATCTGTACACAAGATATCAATCGCCCCTAAGTCCTGTATGGCATTGAGTTTCTTGATAACCACTTTTTCCTTGGCCATGATAATAGAACCCTTAGCTAGGCTAGCGGTAATAATCATAGGAAGCATCTCAGGTGTCAGCCCGACACCCACACTCAAGGCAAATACGCCAGCTTCCAGCCAGTCGCCATCTGTTAAACCATTGGACAAGAAAACGATGGGCACCATGACCAACATCAAACGGATCAAGAGCCAAGAGATACTATTCATCTCCCGCTCAAACGAAGTAGGCTCGTCATAGGTGTTCAGAGTCTGCTCAATGGCCCCCATCATGGTATCATCACCAACCGCCAAAACCACGGCCTTGGCACTACCAGACAAGACATTGGTTCCCATAAAAGCCAAGGATTCGGCTTCGAGAAGACTATCAGCTTGTTGAACTGTTGCCTTGGTCAAGGCCAATTTTTCAACAGAATCACTTTCGCCTGTCAAGCCAGACTGTTGGACAAAGAAATCGCGTGACTCAAATAACAGAAGATCTGCTGGAATCATATCCCCAGCGCTTAATTTAACCACGTCACCTACTACCAAGTCATCGATAGGTACTTCTTGGATTTCTCCTTGACGAATGACAGTCGCTGTGTTGACAATCATTTTTGAAAGATTGGTGGCTGCCTTATCACTGCGGAGTTCTTGGACAAAGCGAATGCCTCCAGAAATGAGGACTAGGACAACGATGATAATAGAAGTCGTCGGATCTTCTTGACCTGGTTTTGCCAACCAGACATTGGTCACTAAGGAAATCACGGCGATAACCAGCAAGATGATTGTAAATGGATTGATAATAGATTCGTAAATCTTTTTCAAAATCGAATCTTCTTGGCCTTTGGTAATCACATTTTCGCCATAGAGGTCACGATTTTTTTCGACTTGTTCCTCTATCAAACCGTTTAAACTGGTATGATAAAAAGTTAGACTCTCGTCTAAAGGGACTTGAATAGCTGTTGCTAATCTTTCTTTTGTAGTTTTCATTGGTTTCTCCTATCTGTATGAATGATGTGTTTCATACACAGAGACCAATCACTTTATAAGGGCAGAACAACACAAATCAGCGATTGGCTGTGTATGTGCGGTTCCGGATGGTCGTCAATTTGCATCGTCTGTCTCCTTTCTTTGTTTTAAACAGTAGAAAATCCTACCATCAAAAAATGGCAGGATTAAAAAACTAATTATCTGTTTTTTCGTTCAAGCTTTAACTCCATAGGGCAATGTAATGAGCTTAGTCTTGGCCTTCGCGACCAGGACTGTTGACCAACTAGTAGTGTCTCCACTGCTTTGCGGTAGTCATCCGTATCCCTATGGTAGCCTCACCTACCGTTTTCGTCTTTCAGTATAAACCTTTAAAATTTAAAAGTCAATCATTTGAGTTGTTTGACTCTTAAATGACTATCAACTCTTTGGGAGCTAGGGTCAATAATTCACAACCTATCTCTGTAATCAAGATATCATCCTCGATACGAACGCCATATTTGCCTTCGATGTAGATACCCGGCTCGTCGGTCAATGCCATACCTGCCTTAATAGTTTCTGTAGAAGTCTGGCTAAAGTAAGGCTCTTCATGAATATCCAGTCCAATACCGTGTCCGATTCCGTGGGTAAAGTAGTCGCCATAGCCTGCTTCGATGATAATATCACGAGGAATTTTGTCAAAGTCACGGAAACCTAATCCTGCCTTAGCTTGGTCAATCAAGGCTTGGTTGGCTTTCAAAACCGTATTGTAAATTTCTGCCTGCTCGTCGCTAACATGCCCTAGATAGATAGTCCGTGTCATATCACTGACATAGTGATCATAGAGACAGCCGAAGTCCATTGTAATAGCTTCTCCCAATTCCACTGGTTTGTGCATGGGATGGGCATGGGGTTTAGAAGAGTTGATACCGCTAGCTAGGATAGTGTCAAAAGACAAGCCAGATGCTCCCAACTCACGCATACGGAAGTCAAGGAAGTTGGCAATCTCAATTTCAGTTTTTCCTGGTTTGATAAAGTCAAGGGCATCGCGGAAAGCTTGGTCTGAGATAGAACAAGCCTTGCGAATAGCTGCAATCTCCGCCTCATCCTTAATCATTCGAAGACCTTCAACAAACTGAGTTTGTGGAAGCAAGTCCAAACCTGCAAAAGCTGCCTGCATACGGTGATAATAAGAGACCGAAATCTCGTCCTCAAAACCGATTCTAGACAAGTCCATATCCTTGACAATGCCTGCAATGACAGCCAATTCATCGCGGTCAGCCACAATCTCAAAACCTGTTACTTCTTGCTTAGCTGCGATGATATAGCGAGAGTCTGTCACCAAGACCTGACGGTCACGGCTAATAAAAACTGTTCCGTTCGAACCCCAAAAACCAGTCAAGTAGTAGACGTTTTTAAGGTTGTTGATAATGATGCCATCTAGTTCTTTTTCTTGCATTTTAGCGAGAAATGCTTGTACACGTTTATTCATGATGTAACTTTCCTTTCAAATACTGTCCTGTGTAGCTGGCTTCATTTGCCACTACTTCTTCTGGAGTTCCTGTTGCGATAATGGTTCCACCACCGACACCGCCCTCAGGTCCCAAGTCAATAATATGGTCTGCCGTCTTAATAACATCTAGATTGTGCTCAATAACGAGGACTGTATTGCCATCGTCTACAAAGCGAGCCAAGACTTTAAGCAAGCGAGCGATATCCTCGGTATGAAGACCTGTCGTCGGCTCATCCAGAATGTAGAAAGATTTTCCTGTCGATCGTTTGTGGAGTTCACTAGCCAGCTTCATACGCTGAGCTTCTCCCCCAGAAAGGGTGGTAGCTGGTTGCCCTAGCGTTACATAGCCCAGTCCCACATCCTTGATGGTCTGAAGTTTACGTTGAATTTTCGGAATGTGTTGGAAGAATTCTACCGCATCGTTGACGGTCATATCCAAGACCTGCGAGATATTTTTTTCCTTGTAGTGAACTTCTAGGGTTTCACTGTTGTAGCGGGTTCCGTGGCAGACCTCACAAGCCACGTAAACATCTGGCAAGAAGTGCATCTCAATCTTGATAATCCCATCACCTGAGCAGGCTTCACAACGACCACCCTTGACGTTGAAACTGAAACGCCCCTTCTTGTAGCCTCGAATCTTGGCCTCGTTTGTCTGGGCAAAAAGGTCACGTATATCGTCAAAAACTCCTGTATAGGTAGCAGGGTTAGACCTCGGCGTTCGTCCAATCGGACTCTGGTCAATATCAATCAAGCGGTCTACATGCTCAATACCGGTAATGGTCTTGAATTTGCCAGGCTTGTCTGAATTGCGGTTAAGCTTCTGGGCAATGGCTTTTTTGAGGATACTGTTGATTAAGGTCGATTTCCCTGAACCTGATACCCCTGTCACCGCGATGAATTTTCCTAATGGGAAACGAGCTGTGACATTTTGCAGGTTGTTCTCACGCGCTCCCGTCACCTCGATAAAGCGACCATTTCCCACACGACGCTCTTCTGGTACTGGAATAGCACGTTTACCTGATAAATACTGGCCTGTGATAGACTTGCTGTTACGAGCCACCTGTTTGGGCGTACCTGCAGCAACAATCTC
Organism: Streptococcus mitis; assembly: GCF_002096835.1. Taxonomy (GTDB): domain Bacteria; phylum Bacillota; class Bacilli; order Lactobacillales; family Streptococcaceae; genus Streptococcus; species Streptococcus mitis_W. Next base: position 400,915 of record NZ_NCVG01000023.1, read on the forward strand.
CCCACCAAAAACACCGGCACCGGGACCAACGTCAATCAGGTAATCCGCCTCACGCATGGTATCTTCGTCGTGTTCCACCACGATGAGAGTATTCCCCAAGTCACGCATCTTTTTCAGACTGGCAATCAAGCGGTCATTATCCCTCTGGTGAAGACCAATCGACGGCTCGTCCAATATATAGAGGACACCTGATAGGTTGGAACCAATCTGGGTCGCCAAACGAATACGCTGACTCTCCCCACCCGAAAGGGTTCCTGCTGAACGAGACAGGGTCAGATAGTTAAGGCCCACGTTATTAAGGAAGGTCAAGCGGTCCTTGATTTCCTTTAGGATAGGCCGAGCAATGATTGCCTCATTTTCAGACAAGGTTAGCTGGCTCACCAAGTCCAAGTGGTCTGCGATAGACAGGTCTGAAATTTCTCCGATATGCGGCCCTTGCTCACCACCAACACGGACAGACAAGGCCTGGTCATTGAGACGATAGCCGTGACAGGTTCCGCAGGTCAGCTCATTCATGTAGAGGCGCATCTGGGTGCGGGTGTAGTCACTATTAGTTTCATGGTAGCGACGTTTGATATTATTAACAACTCCCTCAAAAGGAATGTCAATATCGCGCACGCCACCAAATTCATTCTCATAGTGGAAATGGAATTCCTTACCATCTGACCCATAGAGAATCAAGTTCTTATCCTCTTCTGACAAGTCCTCAAAAGGCTTATCCATATCCACTCCAAAGGCTGTCATAGCCTGCTCTAGCATGTTTGGATAGTAGTTGGATGAGATAGGATTCCAAGGAGCCAAGGCTCCCTCACGTAAGGTTTTGCTGGCATCTGGCACTACCAAATCAGTATCCACCTCCAGCTTGATGCCCAGCCCGTCACACTCACTACAAGAGCCAAAAGGAGCATTGAAGGAGAAGAGACGTGGCTCTAACTCTGGAACAGTAAAGCTACAAACTGGACAGGCATAATGCTCAGAGAACAACAACTCAGAGTCGTCCATAGTATCGATAATGACATAACCTTCTGCAATACGAAGGGCAGCCTCAATAGAATCAAAGAGACGACTACGAATGCCCTCCTTGATGACAATACGGTCAACCACGACATCAATATTGTGTTGCTTGCTCTTAGACAAGTCTGGCACTTCGGTCACATCATAGACTTCCCCATCCACACGGACACGAACATAGCCGTCTTTCTGAACTTTCTCGATAACACTCTTATGTTGGCCTTTTTTCTTACGGATAACTGGGGCTAAGATTTGCAGACGTTGGCGTTCTGGCAACTCCAAGACCTTATCCACGATTTGCTCCACAGAAGAAGCCTTGATAGCCCCATGCCCGTTGATACAGTAAGGCGTCCCCACACGTGCGTAGAGGAGACGCAGATAGTCATTGATTTCAGTCGTGGTCCCCACGGTTGAACGAGGGTTTTTGCTAGTCGTTTTTTGGTCGATGGAAATAGCTGGGCTGAGACCATCAATAGCATCTACATCAGGCTTCTCCATATTCCCCAAGAATTGACGAGCGTAGGCTGACAAACTCTCCACATAGCGACGTTGTCCCTCCGCATAGAGGGTATCAAAGGCCAGACTGGATTTCCCTGATCCTGACAAACCGGTCACGACAACCAATTTGTCTCGCGGAATCTCCACATCAATATTTTTTAAATTATGGGCACGCGCCCCATGAATAACAATTTTATCTTGCATCTTTGTTCTTTCTAGTCCATTATTGCTTACCATTATACCAAAAAAAGTGAGATTCTATTACCCAAAAGGCTGAATTTGTAGTATAATAGTACGGTGTGAAAAAATCTGAAAAATGAGAAAGGATAAGGGATATGAAACAAGTTTTCCTCTCTACAACAACCGAATTTAAAGAGATCGATACGCTTGAACCGGGTACTTGGATCAATCTCGTCAATCCGACTCAAAATGAATCACTCGAAATCGCCAACGCCTTCGATATCGATATTGCCGACCTTCGAGCACCACTTGATGCGGAAGAAATGTCTCGTATTACCATTGAAGACGAGTACACCCTGATTATCGTAGACGTGCCGGTCACAGAGGAAAGAAATAACCGCACCTACTACGTAACCATCCCGCTTGGCATTATCATCACCGAGGAAACCATTATCACTACGTGTTTGGAACCTCTACCAGTCCTCGATGTCTTTATCAACCGTCGATTGCGTAATTTCTACACCTTCATGCGTTCGCGTTTTATCTTCCAGATTCTTTATCGCAATGCAGAGCTTTACCTAACAGCCCTTCGTTCAATCGACCGTAAGAGTGAGCAAATCGAAAGTCAACTGCATCAATCAACTCGTAATGAAGAATTGATTGAGCTGATGGAATTGGAAAAAACCATCGTCTATTTCAAGGCCTCCCTCAAAACAAATGAGCGCGTGATTAAGAAATTGACCAGCTCAACCAGCAATATCAAGAAATACCTTGAAGACGAGGACCTGCTTGAAGATACCCTGATTGAAACTCAACAGGCCATCGAGATGGCAGACATTTATGGAAACGTCTTACACTCTATGACAGAGACCTTTGCCTCTATCATTTCCAACAACCAGAACAACATCATGAAAACCTTGGCCCTTGTGACCATCGTCATGTCCATCCCAACCATGGTCTTTTCTGCCTACGGGATGAACTTTAAGGATAATGAAATCCCCCTAAACGGTGAACCAAATGCTTTTTGGTTAATCGTCTTTATCGCCTTTGCTATGAGTGTCTCGCTCACTCTCTATCTCATCCATAAAAAATGGTTCTAAGAGGAGTTCCTATGTCTCAGATTGATCTACAAAAATTAACTAAGAAAAACCAAGAGTTTGTCCACATCGCTACCCAACAATTCATCAAAGATGGAAAAACAGATGCTGAAATCAAGGCTATTTTTGAGGAAGTTATTCCCCAAATCCTTGAGGAGCAAGCCAAGGGTACGACTGCTCGTTCCCTCTATGGTGCACCAACTCACTGGGCTCATAGCTTCACTGTTAAGGAGCAATATGAAAAAGAGCATCCAAAAGAAAATGATGATCCAAAACTGATGATTATGGACTCAGCTCTTTTCATCACTAGCCTCTTTGCCCTCGTCAGCGCCCTCACAACCTTCTTCTCAGCAGAGCAAGCTTTCGGCTATGGATTGATTACCCTCCTCTTAGTTGGACTGGTTGGTGGATTTGCCTTCTACTTGATGTACTACTTTGTTTACCAATACTACGGGCCTGATATGGACCGCAGTCAACGTCCACCTTTCTGGAAATCTGTACTGGTTATCCTAGTTTCTATGTTCCTTTGGTTGCTTGTCTTCTTTGCAACAAGCTTCCTACCAGCTAGCCTTAACCCAGTACTTGCTCCATTGCCACTAGCTATTATCGGAGCAGCCCTCCTAGCCCTTCGCTTCTATCTCAAGAAACGCTTGAATATCCGTAGCGCAAGTGCAGGACCAACACGCTATTAAGAAGAATCATAAAAGCAACTGCAGGTGCGGTTGCTTTTTCACTTACTTTTTTGATTTTAAAGAATTCTTCTGACATCCCACATAGCTCTATCTAATCTTTTGTGATAAAATAGGCTCAATCTATTTCCAGGAGGATAAAATATGATTTCTACTATTGGTATTGTTAGTTTATCTAGTGGCATTATCGGAGAGAACTTTGTCAAACACGAAGTGGACTTGGGTGTCCAACGTCTCAAGGACCTGGGACTCAATCCTATCTTTTTGCCCCATTCGCTAAAAGGATTAGACTTTATCAAGGAACATCCTGAAGCTCGTGCAGAGGATTTGATTCATGCCTTTTCTGATGATAGCATCGATATGATCCTATGTGCCATCGGTGGAGATGATACCTATCGCCTACTACCTTATCTTTTTGAAAATGACCAACTACAAAAGGTTATCAAACAAAAAATTTTTCTTGGCTTCTCGGATACAACCATGAACCATCTCATGTTGCATAAACTAGGAATCAAGACTTTTTATGGTCAATCCTTCTTAGCAGACATTTGTGAATTAGAAAAAGAAATGCTAACCTATAGCCTTCACTACTTTAAAGAATTGATTGAGACGGGAAGAATCTCAGAAATCCGCTCTAGTGACGTTTGGTATGATGAAAGGACTGACTTCAGTCCCAAGGCTCTGGGGACACCTCGTGTCAGTCATACAAATACCGGTTTTGAGTTGTTGCAAGGAAATGCCCAGTTCGAGGGAAAAATCCTCGGTGGTTGCCTCGAATCCCTCTACGATATCTTTGACAACTCTCGATACGCAGATAGCACGGAGCTCTGTCAAAAATACAAACTTTTCCCTGACTTGTCAGACTGGGAAGGAAAAATCCTCTTGCTAGAAACAAGCGAAGAAAAGCCTGAGCCAGAAGACTTCAAAAAGATGTTGCGAACTTTAAAAGACACTGGCATATTCGAGGGCATCAGTGGACTCCTGGTCGGAAAACCTATGGATGAAACTTTCTATGACGACTATAAAGAGGCACTATTGGATATCATTGGCAGCAATATCCCGATTGTCTATAATCTCAATGTCGGCCACGCAACTCCAAGAGCCATTATTCCCTTCGGAGTCCACGCCCACGTAGATGCAAAAGAGCAAGTCATTCGCTTTGACTATAACAAAAAATAAATAGTTTCTCTATTTTTGTGCTTTTGTATTGGTTTTCGTTACAATTTGTATCTGAATTTATTGCATTTCGCTAATTTCTATGATATCCTTTTGAAGGAGGTGTATATGACAAAACAAAAAATTAATCGAATCGTAGGTTCTATTGGTGCCTTTATTGGAATTATAGTATTTATTGCCTACATACCTCAAATTATCGCTAATTTACAGGGAAATAAAGCTCAACCATTTCAACCTTTATCAGCTGCTATATCTTGCTTAATCTGGGTTATTTATGGATGGACAAAAGAACCTAAGAAGGATTGGATACTAATCATTCCAAATTCAGCCGGTGTTATTTTAGGTGGAATCACTTTTTTGACTTCACTCTAACAAATCTAATAGTATATATAAAAAGCTGGGAAAAGTTTCTCAGCTTTTTATATATTCTTAGATATTCTAATTACCTATACTCACTAATTACCGCTTTTCCACTCACAATCGTTCTCGTGGTCATCAACTAGTCCTGCAGCCTGTAGAAAAGACAAGACGGCGACTGGGCCTGTGAACTTGAAGCCTCGTTTTTTGAGATCTTTGGCTAATTTTTCAGACAAAGGTGTTTTAGCTGGGGCTTGGCGGTAATCGGGAACATCGTTAACGATCGTTTTCCCCTCAACAAAAGACCAAAGATAGGCATCAAAAGAGCCGTACTCTGCCTGTAGTCGTAGAAAGGATTGGGCGTTAGCGCGTGTAGCAAAAATCTTGGCTCTATTTCGAATGATGGCTGGATTATCCAGCATGGCTTCCAATTCGGTGTCGGTCATCTCTGCGACTGCGTGAATTTGATAGCTATGAAAGGATTCTCGGAAAGCTTGGCGTTTGTTGAGCACCGTTTCCCAAGACAGGCCTGCCTGATAGGTTTCCATGCACAACAACTCAAACAATGCTTGGTCATCATGGAGGGGCTGACCCCACTCCTCATCATGATAAGCGATGTAGAGAGGATTGGTCATCTTGACCCACGAACAACGTTTTGTCATGCTCTGCTCCTATTTCACCAACATCTTAAGGGCCGACTTGATATAGTTCTCAGCTGTATCTGTCGTTCCTTCAAAGAATTTCTTGATTTTCTTGAGCTCTGTCGCCTTGTAGCCCAGAGCCAACATGGCTTCCATGGCTTCTTCCAGTTCTTGGTTTTCAGCGCTAGCTTGCACTGCCACCTTGGCAGGAAGATCATCACTAGCCACTACTACCTTGCCTTCCAAGTCCAACACCATCTGCTGGGCTGTTTTCTTGCCAATTTTAGGAAACTTAGTCAAGTAGGTGATGTTCTTGGTTTCAATGGCTTGAACCAAGCCAGCATTGTCATCAGCAGCAATAATAGCAAGAGCTGATACAGGCCCAATCCCAGACACCGAAATCAGACTGAGAAAGAGCTTCTTCTCGTCTTCTGAGCGAAAACCATAAAGCAGATGGGCGTCCTCACGCACAACCTGATGCACATAAATCTGAGCCTCCTGATTAACCTGTCCTGAGTAGGCATAAGGATTGGCCACATGCAAGATATAGCCGATACAGTTGACTTCAAGAACAATGTATTTAGCAGTGATTTTGGTAATGATTCCTTTTAAATATTCGTACATAGTTTTCCTTTTAGTTTAATATTTCCCCAACTCACGGAGACTGGTGTGATTTTCCTGAATACGTCGAAACATCTTTTCCATATCCGACTTAGTGAAATGCACCAAAACAGGACGTCCGTGAGGACAGTTATAAGGATTGTCACATTGAGAAAGCTGATAGAGGAGTTGTCTAGCTGAATGATCATCAATACGATGATTGGCCTTGATAGACCGTTTGCAGGACATCATAATAGCCAACTCTGCTCGATATTTCTTGATAGAAACTTCCTTGGTCAAGAGTAGCATATCACACATCTCATAGATGCCTGATTCAATCTCTTCTTCTGCCATCCAAATAGGATGTTCACGTAAGATAAATTGATTTTCTCCGTACTCTGCTAGAAAGACCCCAACTTCCTCCAAAAGTGCCATTCTTTCTTTAAGACGAAGGGCATCATCTGCAGGAAATTCAAAGATGTAAGGTACTAGGAGTTGCTGTTGACTTTGGTCTACATTGCCAATGCTCTCACGATACTCCTCGTACTTGACCCGTTCCTGCGCTGCGTGTTGGTCTATGATGTAGAGCCCATCTCGCCCTTGGGCAAAGAGATATGTCCCATGCATCTGTCCGAAAAATTCCAATTCTGGGAAGCTGGATGCTTCTTCTCGCTCCAGCTTGTCATAAGCCTTATCAAGACTGGCTAAATCTAGCTCTGGATGGTCTAGTTGGTCATAATTAGCAGGCCTTCTCTCCGCAAAATGGAGTTTGCTAGGCTTAGTCAGCTGCTCCAAAGTTTCCTTGGCAAACAGGGTTAAATCCTGTTTCTCTTCAGTCAGATTCACCTGATAATCAGCTACCTCAGCTTGACTAAATCTTGACGAATCAGTTTTCTCATAGTAGAGAGTATTTTCTTTGAGTGGGAGAATAGTTTGCTCCACCTTCTCACGATTGCGGACGGTCGATTTGGCAAGATTTTCCAAGGCATCTGGTATCAGGGTTTGTTCCTTGAGACTGTTTGCAATAGCTTCTGAAACCAGGGTCATCAGTTCCTTTTCCTTGGAAATCCGCACTTCTTGCTTGGTTGGGTGCACATTGACATCCGCTAGATAAGGGTCGATATGAATGTGAATGACAGCCAGTGGAAAACGGCCTACCATAAGCTTACTACCATAGCCGTCTAGAATTGCACGATTGAGCAGGAAATTCTTTATATAACGGCCATTGATGAAGAGGCTGATATAATTGCGATTGGCCCGAGTTAACTCAGGCAAGGACACAAAACCTGAAATTTCGAAATCTAGGTCAGAATTCTCAATTTCAATCATCTTCTTGGCACTCGCCAAACCGTAAATCCCTGCGATAGCTTGGCGCAATTGACCAGTCCCAGCTGTCCGCGTCATCTCCTTGCCATCACTGATCAAACTAAAAGAAATCTCAGGATGGGCCAAGCCCAGACGGTTAACAATATCAATAATATGAGACAGCTCCGCTTGCTGGCTCTTCATATACTTGAGACGGGCAGGCGTGTTGAAAAAGAGATCCTCCACACAAACTTTGGTTCCCACAGGACTAGTCGCTGGAATGACTTCTTCAACTTCTCCCCCACGCGCGACTAGCTTGGTCCCGTGACTTGCGCCATCCACCGCAGTCAACAGAGTTAAGACACTAACAGACGCTATAGAAGGTAGGGCTTCACCACGAAAACCAAGCGTCCGAATTCGAAAGAGGTCTGCTTGATTTTTTATCTTACTGGTCGCATGACGACGCAAGGCCAATTCCACCTCATCGTGGGCAATTCCATGACCATTATCTGTGATTTGAATCTTCTTGAGACCAGACTCTTCAATCTCAATGATAATCTGACTAGAACCCGCGTCAATAGCATTTTCTACCAACTCTTTGACCACACTGGCAGGACGTTCAATGACCTCTCCAGCCGCGATTTGGTTTGCCAGCACCTCTGGCAATTCAATAATATGAGACATTTTTCAGCCCCTTTCTGTACCTGTTTTCCTAGAAATTGATTAGTGCTATTATACCATATTTCAGATAGGACAGAAAAGCAAGCGCCACATAGGAGCCAAATCCCTCCACATAGACAAAGTCCCTTGCAAGGGGCTGAAAAATAGTGTTTAATAAAGATATACAGGAAGTGATCACAACCTTGTATAACTAAAAAGGAGAGAAGTTTATGAAAATAGAACTACAGATTAGTGAGACTTACAAGGAGGAAAAGCTGATTGTGCAAGCACCTCAAGAAACCGAAAAAGTCCAAAAAGTCATCGAGTTCGCAGAAAATCTGGACCGAACAGAAAAAATCAAAGGAAAGATTGATAATCAGGTCTATCTCGTTAAGATTGGTAATATACAACGCTTCTATATCGAGAATCGGAAGGTTCTAGCAGAAACGGCGAGTCAGACCTACAACATTGATTTACGGCTCTATCAGGTTCTTGAACTTTTGCCAACCAATTTTATCCAAATTTCCCAATCAGAAATCATCAATATCAACTCCATCTCTCATCTCAAGCTCACGCCCAACGGCCTAGTAGAAATTTTCTTGAAAAACGAAAGCTTCACCTACTCTTCACGCCGTTATCTAAAAACCATCAAGGAGAAATTAGAACTATGAAAAAACAAATCTTCCACGACGCAGCTACTGGTGTCCTCATCGGCCTCATCCTCTCTATCATCTTTTCACTCATTTATGCACCAAGTACCTACGCCCCGTTAAGTCCCGACTCTCTTATCGGACAAATGATGACTCAACATCAGGTTCACGGTGCCTTGGTCTTGCTCTACTGCACACTGATCTGGGCAGCCATCGGTATGCTCTTCAACTTTGGCAACCGCTTATTCAGCCGTGACTGGAGCATGCTTCGTGCGACGCTTTCCCATTTCTTCCTCATGCTAGTAGGCTTTATCCCACTAGCAACTCTAGCAGGTTGGTTCCCCTTCCACTGGATTTTCTATCTCCAACTCATTATTGAGTTTGCGATTGTCTACCTCATCATTTGGACTATTTCCTATAAAAGAGAGGCTAAAAAAGTAGATCACATCAATCAACTCTTGGAGCATAGAAAGTAAGAACCTCATAATAAGCAAATCCGAGAAAGAAACTTCTCGGTTTTTCTTTATCCTGCTGCACCTTATACTCAATGAAAATCAAAGAGCAAACTAGGAAGCTAGCCACAGGCTGTACTTGAGTACGGTAAGGCGACGCTGACGTGGTTTGAATTTGATTTTCGAAGAGTATTGCTATCATAGCGGTTCTTTTCAGACCTTCTTTGTGAATTTTCTGTAATTTTCTATCTTTTTTCAAAATATTCTTGCATTTTCCCAAAATTTTTTGTAGAATATAGATTACATATCCAGATTATTCTGAAAATTCAAAAAGGAGCATCTATCATGTCACAAGCTATTTCGTTAAATCAATCAACCTGGACAAGTAAACTAAAAGCAATGGGACCTGGAATCCTAATGGCTTCTGCCGCTGTTGGAGGTTCTCACATTGTATCTTCCACTCAAGCTGGTGGTTCTTATGGGTGGTCGCTACTCCTCTTGGTCATCTTAGCCAATGTCTTTAAATATCCATTTTTCCGTTTTGGTGCTGAATACACAGCTGATACTGGAAAGACTTTGGTTGAAGGTTATGCCGAAAAAGGAAAACTCTATCTCTGGATTTTCTTTATCCTCAATGTCTTTTCGGCTATGGTCAACACAGCTGGTGTCGCCATTCTGTGCTCAGCTATCATCGCCAGCGCCTTCCCAATGATCGGTCTTAGCATCACTCAGTGGTCCCTCATTCTCGTTGCAATCATTTGGGCTATGTTACTCTTTGGAGGCTACAAACTCTTAGACGGCATGGCAAAATGGATCATGTCAGCTTTGACCATTGCAACTGTTCTTGCAGTTATCATCGCGGCGGTCAAGCATCCCGAATACAGCTCTGATTTTGTCGAGAAAACACCTTGGCAAATGGCAGCTCTACCCTTCATCGTTTCCCTCTTAGGGTGGATGCCGGCTCCTATTGAAATTTCAGCTATCAATTCACTTTGGTCTGCTGAAAAGAAAAAGACCGTCAACTTTAACACCGAGGACGCTCTATTTGACTTTAACGTTGGTTACATTGGAACAGCTATCCTAGCTGTGTTCTTTGTAGCACTGGGAGCATTGATTCAATATCCTACAGGGCAAGCAGTTGAAGCTGCTTCAGCCAAATACATCTCTCAATTCGTAGGCATGTATGCCTCTGTTCTTGGCGAATGGTCCCGTTACTTGATTACCTTTATTGCCTTCCTATGTATCTTTGGAACAGTTATTACTGTTATCGATGGTTACTCTCGTGTCAATCAGGAATCTCTCCGACTGCTAATCAGTCAAAAAGAAGACAGTAGTAAATCTTTGAATATCTGGATGACCATCACTGCTATCATCGGTATCGTCATTATCAAGTTCTTCGCTGGTCAGGTTTCAACCATGCTCCGCTTTGCCATGATTGGTTCTTTCCTGACAACACCATTCTTCGCTCTTTTGAACTACGCCTTGGTAACGCGTGAAAACAAAAATCTTCCTTCTTGGCTCAAACACCTTGCCATTGCAGGATTGATTTTCCTCTTTGGCTTCGCCATCTTCTTTATCTACGCACTCGCAATCGGAAAAGCAGGATAATCGACAAAGCGCGAGATGAAGATAAGGTTTCATTTCAAGAGAAAATTCAGTAAATATTTCTATGATAAAAAGCATAAGAACAAGGTTTTGAAGACCTGAACTTATGCTTTTTTACCTTCTTAAAGACTGTTTATACTCAAAAAACAGTTGAACAACTTCAACCACCTCTTATAAGAACTTTATACTATTCGAGAATCTCTTCAAACCACATCAGCTCTATCTGCAACCTCAAAGCTGTGCTTTGAGCAACCTGCGACTAGCTTCCTAGTTTGCTCTTTGATTTTCATTGAGTATTAATTCTCCCTTTCCAACTCATACAAATCTGCGATAATAGCTGCGACACGTTTGATATCTCCCAGCATGCCTCGCATTTCAAAATCGGCCAATACAGGGAAACCAAAACGTTGACTGTATTGCTTAGCTGTCAGGCAGTATTGGTTATTAAAGTTACGATTTCCTGAACCAACCACACCAAAACACTTACTAGCATTGTCACCATAGGCGATAAAATCTCCCACTGGTGTCGTCAAAATCTCAACATCTCCGTTATCCACGCCATTCCCACCTTCGAGGTAGGTCGGTAAAAAAGCGACATAGGGATGTTCCATCTCATAAAAATCTTGGCCTTCCTTGACTAAGTCCTTGATATGAATCTTTTGAACCTCAATTCCCTCGTACTGGGAAAAGAGATAGTCTTTCAAGCGCGTCACAAAACTTTCAGTATTGCCACTCAGACTAATATAAACTAAAGAAATTGTCTTCATATGTACCTCCATGATTTTATCTATAATCGAAAAATAACTACCAAGATTGTAACTTGATAGTTATTTTTTGTCAATACTTAGGCAAGTTCTTCTGTTTCCTCTTCTTCTGCCAAGGCTTTTTGTTGACGCCATATCTTGTAGAAGACAAGGGCTAGGAAGAGAACATTGATGACGATATAGAAAATGCTGACAGCTTTTGAACCAATACCCATTGTCAAACGAATAGTTTCATCTTGAACCAACTGCAAAGCGTCTTGTAAAGTCACATAGGTATAAATCGAACCAATAATGGCTAGCAAAACATAGCCGACATAAGTATAGTTTGCATACTGCAAATTCTTACGAACAAGGAACACAATCGCTACTACCACTAAAATAGCAGATAGTACAACCAAGGCCACATTAAAAATAGAATGAGATGCTTCTGCCACTCTATAGCTAAAATTAATGCTATCTTCTACCTGCTGAGCACTGACCCCTGCAACTTGTTTTTGAGCAGCACGAAGGACTTCTTTACTAGGCAAGGGCTTCAAAAGTTCAAACAGAGACGTAGCTGAAATAAGAGCAGACAAGATGAGCAAGACCCATAGATAAATCGGTTTCTTTTTCATGATAGAACCTCCTGATATTATTATTTATATTATAGCACCTTTTGTAAAGGAATACAAATATTATAGTGTAGTTTCTACCTGTTTTCGGTAGGCTTTTGGCGATTTTCCGCACAATTTTCGGAACACTTTATAGAAATATCCAACATTACTGTAACCAACAGCATAACAAATATCTTCAATACTGTCACTAGTTGAAAGTAAAAGTTGCTGAGCGGCCTTAATGCGTTGTTTATTTAGTAACTCTGCGAAGGTCGAATTGGTTTCTCGCTTAATCAACTGCCCCAGATAGACAGGATTGATAAAGAGATCCTTACTGATATCCTTGAGGGAAAGTTCTTTTTGATAATCACGCCCAATGACTTCTAGCACACTGACCACATTCTCATTCATACGATATTGCCCAAAGAATCGGGTCAGAGTTTCCTTGATATAAGGAACCAGTTCATCGAATGATTGAATAGCATGAATCGTTTTGACAATATCCGTCAAATCATCAGCTTTGAGATGCTCAAATAAATGGAAGACATCCATGACAAACTGGATAAAAAGCTGTTTGGTAATCGGAACACGCGGCGTATTTTCAAGAACCACCTTCTCCAAAAGGTTCAACTCTTCCACGATTTGATTGAGATTTCCCTGAATGATAACCCTATAAATCGGTTCGTAATAGGCAAAGAGACTCTCAGACTGTTTTAGATTTACAGAACCGTAAAAGAGGGCTTTCTCAGCATTCAGCTTCCAGCGTTCAAAGTGTTCTTGATAAGGAGCTTCAAAGGGAGTAACGACTAAACCATCTAGGACTTGATCAGAAATAAAAATCTGCCAGTCTTGACCCAAGACATAGTAGGGAATGGTGAAGGAGCCTTGTTTTTCCTTAGCTAGGCCTATCCACCAATTCTCCTCACCTCCTAGATAACTAACAAATCCAGCCTCGTCTAAATCTTGACTGAGGGTCTGACTTTTCTTCCCTCTCTCGCCGAGCTGACCTGCAATCTTCTCCAGCAGATTTCCCAACTCTACCTTATCAACAGGTTTGACCAGATAGTCCACCACACTAAGGTTCATTGCTCTTTTGACATAATCAAACTCCTGATAACCTGAGAGCAGGATATAGGCAGCATCTGGTAAAATCTCTTTCATTTCCCGAATCATATCAAGCCCTGTTTTGTCGGGCATATTAACATCTGAAATGATGACATCAACAAGATTTTCCTGAACATATTCTAGGGCTTCATCGGCATGACTGGCTGTTGCGACGACCTCCATATCCCACTTATCAAAGGGAATCAAACGTTTCAGACCTTCTGTCACCATGTACTCATCATCTACTAATAATACTTTATACATTTTCTCCCTTTCTACTCATCTTGAATTGTAATACGATACTGAACACCTGCTTGCTCTGCAGACTCTATAGTAATAGCATAGCGATCCCCAAAATAGAGCACAAAACGCTCATGGACATTGACAATCCCGATAGACTGCTTTTGTTCACTGTAACTGGCTTGGTGTTCAAAATGTCTCTGACTTAATTTTTCTCGAATACTTGCCAGTTTTTCAACCGACATTCCACGGCCATTATCGACCACCAAAATTTCTACAAAACCATCCTGTTTAAGAGCCTTGATGCTAATCACATTATCTGTTCGTCTATGGTCAACACCATGCGCGAAATAGTTTTCTACCAGCGGTTGTAAGGTAAACTTAGGAATCTTCATATTCTCTAGCTCTGGGTCTGTCTTGAAACCATAGGCAATGGACTTGGGATAGCGAACCATGCAGAGATAGCTGTATTTACGACAAAATTCTAATTCCTGTTTGAGAAGGGTCTCTCTTTCGTCGGAAATATTGTTACGCAAGAGACTACTGAATTCATAAATGATATCTGCCAACTCATCTTGACTTTGCATAACTGCATACATGCGCAAGAACTCCAGCGTATTATACATAAAATGAGGATTGATTTGCGCCTGCAAGGCCCGCATATTGGCATCTTTTTGACTAAGCTCTAACTGATAAATATCATGGATATTCTTTTCCAAGCGATCCAACATATCATTGGTCGTCTCCGCGATTAGGAGCAATTCCTGATCCTTTTCAAGCGTATCAATGCGAAGACCTTCTTGTCCTTTGGCAATAGCTTGGATGGAATCCACCAGGTCCACTACCTGCTTTTGATAATTAGCAAAGGTCTGCCTCAACGTCAGATAAAGAATGACAATAAAAAGAAGGCTCAAACCCACAATCAAAGCAGAGCTGGTCACCGTTCCTTGTAAAACAAAGTTTTTAGGAACTGTCACCTGAACCTGATATCCATGAGAGGTCATACCAACAAACCAGTTCTCATGTTCCCTATCGACCCTCTCACCAATATGAAAAATCTCCGTATCAAAAGGCGATGTCACAGTAACAGCCATCGGAATATGACCCCGGGTATTGTCAATGGCATGATATAAAACTTCTGGATCCAAGGAGATGTATATCACTCCTATAGATTGATCTGTTGCTGGATCCAGAACTGGAATGCCAAAACTATTGGCCTCTGGTTTAAAGGCCTCAGCAGGCAAGATATGACCACTTCTTTTATCCCTTGTTGAAACATAAACTTCTTTAAAATCCTCCAAGACGATTGCAACACCCGTTATATAGTCATTTTGAACATACAAATCATCAATATTTTCATACAGAGAAATAGAAGTTGGCGAAGTCGCTTGATGCTCCAACAGCCAATAAAAATACTCAGAAGTTGACAGGCTAAAGTACTTATAAACCCCTTGTATTCGGTCTTGATTGGCTACTAAGTCTTGCGCTAGCTGGGCTGACTCCCGATAATAATACTCTACCTCATCGACTGTTCGAGTGGTTACACGCTGGGCTACTCTCTGAGCTTCCTTTTCTCTTGAATCCCAGTCAGTGTATGAGAGTAAGATTGCAAAACTCGCAATAATAATCATCATAACTGAACTGTAGGTTCTTAGAAGCGTATGTAGCCAAAACTGCTTCATTCTATTTTGTCGCCAATTTTTCATGGATACTTTCATAGACCGGTTCCAACATATCACTGATAAAGAAATGCCACATCCCAATTCCTACAAAAAATAACAGGGCAGGCATATAGTAACCAATTGCCACAAGTAGCACTGTCCCAAGGAGAACCTTGGCCACAGCTGCCAAGCTCATAAAGATGCCAATCAAGGATAGTTTGAGACTATTTCGATAAGATAGGTCAAAATAAACTTGTAGTTTCAAAAACACTGTGTAGGCCAAAAAGATCAGAGCAACTACTAGGACATTCAAAAAGGTGGCAATCAAATGAACGATGGTCTGATGAGGCAATTGCACCAAGAGATACAAACCATAGATTAAAACTAGATCCACCCCTAAAAAGCTATAGAAAATCAGGTTGCTTGAGACGAAATTTTGCTTGTAAAGAGACCACGCTTCCTTCAAACTGTATTCCCGAAAGCTATAACCATGTTCTGCATATAGGCTCATCAAGGTGGTACTAGCTGGCGCTAGACCAAGAATAATCCCTCCTGCCAAGGTTAATAGCCAAAAGAAGGCTGTCACAATCATCCCTAAAAAGAAACGATTAAAGACAAAGTCTAAAAATCTACCCATGATATCCCCCTAAAAATAACTATGAAACTATTATATCATATTTCAAGCGTTTTCAAACACATAGACTATCCATTTACAATCCCACCAAACCGTGGTACAATGAGAATTGTGAGAAAATTATCAGGAGACAATTCATGAAAAAATCTATCTTAACTACACTGCTTTTTGCAGTTCTTTACTTCCTCTGCATGGGGATTGGTGTCCTTTTGGGTAATCTCCTCGACCAAACTGGAAATATGTTTTATGCGCCTGCTTTTACTGCCCTTGTCGGCGGTAGCGTCTATATGATCCTGGTCGCAAAAGTTCCGCGCTTTGGAGCCATTACCACTATCGGCCTTGTCATTGCCCTCTTTTTCTTGGGAACTAAACACGGCGCCGGTGCCTTCCTTCCTGGAATTATCTGTGGCCTCCTAGCAGATGGAGTAGCTAGCCTAGGAAAATACAAGGATCAAACTAAGAACTTCCTTTCTTTCGTTATTTTCGCCTTTAGTTCAACTGGTCCAATCTTACTTATGTGGATTGCTCCCCAAGCCTATATGGCTACCCTTCTAGCAAGAGGAAAATCCCAAGAATATATCGACCGTATCATGGTTGCACCAAATCCTGGAACTATCCTTCTTTTTATCGCAAGTATTGTCATCGGAGCCCTAGTTGGTGCCTTGATTGGACAAGTCTTGAGTAAAAAATTTGCGCAGAAAATCTGATCACTAAAAAAGAGCCACACGGCTCTTTTTATTTATGGCTCAATTTCTTGGTCAAGAAATCTCCCAAGAATTGGATTGTAAAGATAATCAAAATGATAATGATAGTTGCCAAGATAGTCACATCGTGATTGTAGCGGTTAAATCCATAAGCGATGGCTACGTTACCGATACCACCAGCTCCAACCGCACCGGCCATAGCTGTTTCACCAACAAGGGAAATCAAGGTCACAGTCGTCACACGGATCAAATCTGGAAGACCTTCTGATAGGTAAACACCCACGATATCCCAGAAAGTCGCTCCACTCGCTTGAGCCGCCTCAATGACACCGCCATCCAGTTCAGCCAAGACAACCTGCACTTGACGGGCAAAGAAGGCAAATACTGCAAAAGATAACGGTACGATAGCCGCGTTTGGTCCGATACTTGTCCCTACGATTAGGTGTGAAAAGGGTGACAACACTGCCAAGAGAATGATAAATGGTACCGCACGGAAGATAGAAGTAATCTTATCCAAAATCCAGAAAACGACCTTATTCTCTAAAGCACCACCTGGCGCTGTCAAGACAAGGAAAAGACCTGCTACTAGCCCCAAGAAACCTCCGATGATGAAGGAAAGAACTGTCATATAAAGGGTTAGATAGATGGCTGTTCCCCAACCTGCTTGACCAGCCCAGCCCATTTTATAGACATTTGGCAAATAGGTTTGAATCAATGATTCCATCTTACTGTCCTCCCTTCAATACTTTTAGTTGTACGCCTGCTTGACGAATGGCTTCTTGAGCACCTGCTAGCGCTGCTTGTTCACCTGACAAGACCACAACTAATTCTCCAACAGGAGTACCATCGAGGATTTCGATATTTCCATAGAGGATATTAGCCGTTACTTGGTAATGCTTGTACAATTCATTCAAAAGTGGCTCGTCTGTTGAAGCTCCTGCATACTTGAGCTGTACCAAGAGACTATTTTCGGACAGATGTTCCACGATTTCTTGCTTCTCGATTTTGACCATGGCCTCGTCAATACCTGTAGCTGTTGAGATAAAGTCTTGGGTCAAAGGTTGTTTAGGGTCTGAGAAGATTTCAAGGACACTTCCCTCTTCAATCAAATGCCCATCCTGCATAACTGCTACACGGTTGGCAATATCTTTGACAATCTGCATTTCATGCGTAATCAAGACAACAGTCAATCCTAATTTTTGGTTCAAATCTTGCAACAAGGCCAAAATCTGCTTGGTTGTCTTAGGGTCAAGGGCAGAAGTTGACTCGTCTGAAATCAAGATTTTTGGATCATTGGCCAAGGCACGCGCAATGGCCACACGCTGTTTTTGCCCTCCAGATAGTTGTGAAGGATAGTTTTCAGCACGATCCGCCAAGCCAACCAAGTCCAACAACTTGGCTACTTTAGCTTTCTTTTCTTCCTTGCTAAGTCCAGAGTGTTTGAGTGCAAAGGCTACATTCTCCTCTGCTGTCTTTTGACTCATCAGGTTAAAATGCTGGAAAATCATTCCGATATCTTGACGTTTACGACGCAACTGCTCGGCCGTCAAGGTCACCTTGCCATCAAAAATCACATCATCGTCAATGGTAATTTTCCCTGCAGATGGTTTTTGCAAGAGATTAATCACCCGTACAAGGGTTGATTTCCCTGCTCCAGAATATCCAACGATTCCGTAGATATCCCCTTCTTGGATATGAATGGTCACATCCTTGACCGCTGTGATGGTTCTCTTCTTCTGATGAAAAGTCACATCAATCTGATCTAACTTGATAATATCTCTACTCATAGCTTCTAATCAGCTCCTCTACTAATTCAATATGGGTGTAGTAATCGGCGATTCGCACGTTCTCATCTCCACCATGGTCTCGACTATTGGCATTTCCTAGACCGAAGGCCACCATGGGTACCTCTAGGGCATCAAAGACCGTATGCATAGGCCCTGTCCCCGCTGTTGTCGGCAAGACTGAAACGCCCTGTGGATAGAATTTCTTGGCCAACTCGATCACATTAAGAATGGCTGGCGCGCTCATATCGCTTCGATAGCTCATCTCTCCCAAGGTATAGTATAATTCTACCTTATCAAAGCCATTTTTGTCTAGCTGTTTCCGAATTTTTTCCAGAACATCATGCGGTTCTAGGCCAGGAACCAAACGAACCTCTAGCTTAGCACTAGCTTCTGCTGGCAAAATCGTTTTGACTCCTTGTCCTTGATAACCTGACTGAATCCCTTCGATATTAAGGGCTGGCTCGAAAAAGAATCGTTTTAGAAAGGCTGCACGGTCCTCTTGTAAAAGAGGCAATTCCAAACCATAAATCTGGTTGATTTCCCCTGGATTTCGTTGGGCGTAAGTATCCACCAAGGCCAATTCTCGTTCATTTGGTTCTTGAACTTCTTCGTACAAACCTTCAACCAAGATACGGCCATCTGCGGCACGAAGAGACTGTAGAGCTTGAAGGAGGTACCAGGGAGCTGACTCCACAACCCCACCATAACTAGAGTGGATATCGACATCAGCGCTTTTCACCCTGGCATCAAAGGTCACAATTCCCTTATTTCCACCAGAAATTTCTAACTGCTCCAAAGCATTTTTGGTCCCTTGTTCCCAGACCAACAAATCCGCCCCACGGAGTTTATTCGCATGTTTTTCCAGATACTTATCTAGGTCTGTCGAAGCCGATTCCTCCGCTCCCTCCATGATAAAACTGATATTGACAGGCAGGTCATCATGGTGCTGCATGTATTTTCTCAAAGCACTCAAACGAGCCGTGATATGACCCTTGTCGTCATCAACCCCACGCCCATACATAAAGCCGTTGCGGACCGAAAGCGTAAAGGGCTCCTCTGTCCAGACTTGATCCCCATCCGCTGGTACAGTGTCATAGTGGTTATAGAAAATCAGGGTTTTGGCATCTGGACGCGAACTCTTGAAATGTGCCATGACAAAAGGCGCCGTGTAAGTCTCATCAATCTCCACTTCAGCCCCAACACGCTTGAAAATCTCACCCAGATAATTGGCAACTTCCTTAAGTCCAACCTGCTGGGCAAAGACTGACTTCTTAGAAATCAAGGTACGCAAAACCTCAAAATAATGCTGGGCCACATGATCCTTTTCAAATTTTTCAATCTGTTCTTGTTCGCTAGGAAAAACCATATTCTCTCTACCTTTCTATGAACCTATAGTCTTCTTTACAATCCATGCTCTATACAAAAGCAAGAGGTGGAATTTTCTCTCCCACCTCCCTGTTTCTTATTACCAAACTGGTTGATCCAAACCGTCTGATGTTTCTTCGATAACTTTTTTCACGTCATCTGTGTGGTAAGCTGCGATCACTTTCTTGATAGCATCAGCTTTTGGTGATGTTTCCCAATCTTTTTTCGCAACGATGATGTTGTACCATTGTTTTGAATTTTCATCAGCTTGTTCTTTGAAAAGTGCTTTCTTGTAGTCCAATTTTGCTTCTGTAACGAAGGTATTGTTTACAACGGCAGCGTCAACTGATGACAATGAACGAGCTGTTTGGCTAGCATCCAATTCAGTGATTTTCAAGTTCTTTGGATTTTCTTTGATGTTAGCAACTGTTGCAAGAGCAGTTCCAGAAACATCCAATTTAATCAAACCAGCCGATTGAAGCAAGTAAAGTGCACGACTTTCGTTTGTAGCGTCGTTTGGTACAGCGATTTCTCCGTTTGCTGGGATGTCTTCTACTTTAGTGTACTTGTTGTCACTTCCATTCAAACCTGAGTAAAGACGGATTGGAGAGATGTAAGTATCTGCAATCGCTACAAGGTCTTTTCCGTTTTCTTTGTTCCAGTTGTTCAAGAAGTTATAGTGTTGGAAAGCGTTCAAATCTACTTCGCCATCAGCAGTTGCCTTGTTTGGTTGTGAGTAGTCTGTGAACTCTGTAAATTCCAAAGTAATACCGTCTTTTTTAACTAATTCTTGAACTTTATCCCAACGAGCTTCTTCAGAACCGCTACGGTTAACAGTTGCGATTTTGATAGTTGTTTCATTGTCTGCTTTCTTTTCTGAGTTTCCGCAAGCTGCAAGAGCCAAACCTGCGACTGTAGCAAGGGCTGCTACACCAAGCCATTTTTTAATTTTCATGATTCTTTCTCCTTAAAAATAATACCGTACTAGTATCTCACAATTTGTTTGATTTCACAAATTGTTATTAGATAATCAGATATATAGTTTAAAACTATATACTTAAAAATTGAGAAATCACCCACCTGATTCAGAATGGATGATTTCAAAAAATTATTTAATATCAGCTTCTGCTGGTAGGTAAGTGTCTCCAAAGAATTGTTTAGACAACTTTTCAAGAGTTCCATCTTTGTAGAGTTCTTGGATACGTTTGTCTACAAATGTTTTCAACTCATCTTGACCTTTGGCAAGAAGTGGGTAAACGTAAGGTTGTTGGTCGCTTGGAAGTTCAATAACTTTCAAGTTGTCCAAACCTTGGTCCTTGATGACTGTTTCAACACCGATTTTATCAAAAATCTTGTAGTCAAACTGGCCATCGCTCAAGCGTCCCATGATTTGTTGGAAGTCCGCTTTAGTATACTTTAGGACAGTTGGATTATCTGAATGTTGTTTGTTGTAGTCTTCTAGCTGTTTAGCAGAAGTTGTCCCTTGAACAACTTCTGTTGATTTTCCACCGATATCATCAAGCGATTTGATGCTAGGGTCATCTTTTTTCACTACAAGAACGTTAGGGTTTTTAGCAGTTGGAGCTGCATAAAGGTATTTTTCAGCACGTTCTTTAGTGTAGCTGATGTTGCTAACAGCCATATTGTAACGGTCAGCATCAAGTCCTGCAAAGACACCTGACCATTCTGTCTTCTCAAACTTGACATCATATTTGTCAGAATCTTTAAAGATAGCGCGAACCACTTCAATTTCGTAACCAGTCAATTCGCCATTTTCTTCATAGTTGAATGGTTTTGGTGTAGCATTGGTTGCAACGATAATTTCTTTCTTGCTAGCTGCTTCTCCTTCTTTCTTAGCACCACCTGAGCAAGCTGCTAGCACACCTGCAGCAACAAGTCCTAAGGCAGCAAGAGATGAGTATTTAACGATTTTTTTCATGTCATTTCCTCCAAAATAGAATACCTTATAATCTTAACAGAAAAAGAGCATTTACGCCATTATATGATATCTATCTCTGTGATAGGTTTTCTTTATGGCTGATTTATACTCAATGAAAATCAAAGAGCAAACTAGGAAGCTAGCCGTAGGTTGCTCAAAGCACTGCTTTGAGGTTGTAGATAGAACTGACGAAGTCAGTAACATATATACGGTAAGGCGACGCTGACGTGGTTTGAATTTGATTTTCGAAGAGTATTAAAAGACCAAACGCAAGACTGCAATTAAGACCACTCCAAAGAGAACTGTTCCGACTAGATTGCGATAACGAAAGGCTACCCAAGCTGTTGGAAAGACTGCTAAGAAATCCAGCCATTTGATTTGAGGAAGGCTCCCAACCTTACCTGTCACTACGCTTGACAGAATCAAGGCAAAGATAATGGAAACGGGCAAGAATTTCAAAAAACGCTCAACGATAGCAGGCAAGCCCTTATACTTGACCAAGATGAAGGGAATGATACGGGGAATCCAAGTCACCAAGCCAGAGAAAATAACTGCTAATAAAAGATACTTACTGACCATCTAAAACCACCCCCATTGTACAACCTAGCAAGGTCGCAAACAGAACAGCTAGCGACTGAGACACCACTGTTAAGAGTAAAAAGAAGGACACCGCAACAACTGCTAGGATAATGAGCAGATTGCGGACAGGAATCCGTCTTTGCATAATCTGGAATTGCGAAGCAAAAATTCCAATGAACATCCCAACCAGGGCAAAATCCAAGCCAAAGATTTCTGGATTTGGCAGCAGACCACCCAGAGCCGTTCCGACAACTGTTCCCACAAACCAAGCCACATAGCTGTTGAGATTGTTTCCGTGCATCCACATAGGATTGACCTTGTCTGTATGGGCTAACTCGCCCATCAAAACGCCATAAGTCTCATCCGTCAAGAGACTAGACATACCGATATTTTGCCAGAGACTGGTATGACGGAAATAGGTTGACGCATGCAAACTCAACAAAAAGAGACGCAAATTAATCAAAAAGACCGTCATAGCAATAGCTGCCACAGGTGCTTGAACCGCAATCAGTGCCAACATGGCAAACTGGGCACTCCCAGCATAAACAAAGAGGCTCATCAAGCCCATCTCAACAGGTGTCACATAGGGCGCACCAATAATCCCACAGGCCAAGCCAATACTGACATAACCAAGGGCCGTTGGCATGGCCGCCTGCGCCCCCTCCCAAAATCCTTTTTCTTTCATCTTTCTCCTCATATTGTCTTAATAATACTCAATGAAAATCAAAGAGCAAACTAGAAAGCTGGCCACAGGTTGCTCAAAACATTGTTTTGAGGTTGCAGATAGAAGCTGACGCAGTTTGAAGAGATTTTCGAAGAGTATAAGTAGGCTGAAAAGGCTCCAGCCATAGCATGGACTATTATAACACATTCAGGAAAGAGAAAAAAGTCTGCTGATTGTAATCAGACAGACTCCATTTTATTCTTATTTAATCTTGAAGAATTGAACAATTGCCACAATACCTTGATAAATAAAGACAAAGGCAATGGTGTAACTAATATAGAGACCGGTCATCAATGGGTGTCCCATCATGATTAAACCTGCTACGATTCCTAAAATCCCCATCCAAACTAGAGGGGTACCTACCGATTTATCCGTCTTACGAACCTTGAAACCAACGATAGTTTTTGTAATACCATTTGTCAAGGCCCATAAAGAAATGATAAATGGTACAAATGTTACCATTTCAATAAAGCTACCTGAGAATAAGGTAAGAGCGAGGATGAGGGTAACAATTCCTCCAAATAAATTCCAGCCATGCTTTTCTTCTGATTTGAAGTATTGTACAATCTCAGAAATCCCTTGAACTGCAAATACAAGTGCAAACCAGAAAGTCATGGAAGCCAAGCTAATAAGAGGATGTGCAAACATATTAAAACCTACAAAAACTGCAAAAATACCCGCAATTAGTAACAACCATTTCCAAATTTTCGACATTATTTTTCTCCTTTTTTAGAGGAATCTTCCTCTAGTATTCCATAAATCATCATATCCAAAACCTGTGATAATTGATGTTCATATCCTGAAACCAAGTCAGGCAAACTGCTATCTGACGAAACAGTTAAATAATAGGAACGAAACATATCCTGAATCAATCGCAGATAGTCCATAGCTCGTTTCTCATCAATATGCTCTTTCAGTTTGGATTCTGATATAAGTTTTTGACAAACTTGTTCATTCAAGTCCAAAAAGATAGCTTTCTGTGGTGCAATGTCTGCTTCCAATTCTTCTGGTGTCGCAATCATTGCCTCAAAGAAAATGTGGCTATGTTCTGGGTATTGCTGATAAAATTGGTGACGTCTTTCCATATAATCAGCTAAGGAGGGCACTTGACCTTCCACCCCCAGAAACACTGCCAAAGCTTTCTCAAAACTCTCCTGAAAACAAGTTAGATAGAGGTCTGATTTCCCTGAAAAATTATGATACAAAACTCCTTTGGAAATACCATCCACTTTACAAAGTTCATTGATGACAAAACCTTGATAGCCTTTTGTAGCAAATTCAAACAAAGCAGCGGTAATGATTTTCTCTCTTCGTAGTCTTGTTTTTTTCTTCTTTTCTCATGTATTTATCTCTACATTTTTTAATAATAAACCGATTGGTCTGAAATGTCAAGCAACTTTCTCAAAAATTTAACAGTCTGCTGATTGTAGCCATCATAAACAGACTGGAATCCAGTCTCAAACATATAATATACACATTCTTCGCTAAATGTTTTCACGGATATTCAAGAGTATGATAAAGGCAGCTAGAAGAAATAGCAATAAAACAAAGCTAACTGCCAGAGTTCCAAAGCTAGTAGCAATGGTTACCAAAGCTATTGTAAATAAGCTAGGTAAAACAACTGTAATGGCACCGATAGAGGATTGAACTGCTCCCATTGACTCCTCAGGTATTTGTTTAAAAATGAGTTCCTGTAATCGAGGAGAGAGGATACCTGCGAAAAAGGCATCCAAGGCACTAAAGATAAGAATCCAGTCAAAACGAACTGCCACAAAGCCAACTAAAAGGAGTAATTGGATAATAAGCGAGGCATATAGGGCTAGTTTTATGGAGATTGTATTCTTCAGATAGCCACTCACAAGGCTTCCGACAATAAGGGCTGACAATTCAAGGGTGGATAACAAGGCAAGAGATTGACCTGTTTGTAAATTCAAAAAGGGCTGATTCCTCAAAAACAGAGTAGAAACAGGAACTGTAACATTTATCACTGCTTGACTAATAGAGATAATAAACAAAACCAAGAGCACCTTATTCATATTCCATATCAATTTTGATGATTGGAGCAGATGCTGGCAAAAGGATTTTACAGAGAGTCCTTCTTGATAGCTAATCGTTTTTTCTACTTTCAAGAGGTCTGTTTTTATGAAAAGAATACCTAAAAATGCGATTAAAAAGGTCAGAGCATTCAGTAAGGAAATAGACTGGATAGATAGAATACCTAGTAAGACTCCTCCTAGAATATTACTGATTGTTTTCACTAAACTAACAGTTGACTGTTTAAATCCAATAGCTTCTGCCAGATGGTCTTGCCCAATAATTCTAATGAAAATCGGAGTGAGCATGGCGCCTGAAAAATAACTCAATGTGTCAGATAAGAGGTTAATCAGACAAATAAATGCTACTAATAACAAGGAAAAGGACTGCCCTGAAAGTGATAAAGAAACGATAGAGTAAAGCAAAAATTTTGCAAAACTAATCATTGTATATTTTAGGACACGATGATGTTGAAAATCCGCCAAAACTCCCAGAAAGATTTGCAGAACTTGAGGAAGGGTTTCTGAAATCGTGATCAGTAAAATCGCCAAAGGGGCAAAAGATGCATCTGCCACATAATTCAAAAAGGCCAGATAAAAAATCGTATCCCCAACCGTTGAAATCCACTGGTTGATGGTTAATTGCCTAAAATTTCTATTTTGAAGAAATACTTTCATCACAACTCCTTTTAAAGTTCCAGTGTATAGAAAACAAGACTTGGTTTAATATTGAACTCCAAGCCTTGCTCATATTCAGATTCATCCATTATATGATGTTCATGCCGTATTTTATAATAAATCATATCTTAAAAATACCAGACCACACTATTCCCTGCTTGTATTTAGCTTCTTTCTTTTGGACAAATTTTGCTAAATCCAACAACTCTGTCGGCGGTTCACCTTTAAAGCTCAACAATTCTTTAGAGACGGCAAAAGAAAGACGTACAGCTAACAAATCTTCATTAGTACTAGAGAACTGTTTTGCTGTTTCCAGCAATTGCTTCCTAAATTCTTCCGTCAAGCTAATTTCTTTATTATTGTATAGGGAATGAATTAACATTTGTAACTGACTTTGTTTTTCCATCGTTTACCTCATTTTATCTAGGACGCCAAGTTTCACTTTTAGTCCAGCCATTTACAGTATGCTCATAATTAAACATATACTGTACGAATTCCCATCTATAAACCACTTCTGCGACTTAGGATCTGCTTGAAGTGCTTTACAAGGATAGTATAACACGAAAATTAGCTTATTTTAGAAAATCGCATATTTGATATTTTTTCTTATAGAAATTTCAGATTTGCAATTGTTGACTACTCAATAAGTTCTTTGTATTGCTTCAAACGCAATTCGAAGAGGGCTAGCAATTGTGGATTTTCTAATACTTGCAGAGATTGGATAAATCTTTCAATCTCTTTTTGATTGCTTCCTTTGGTTTGAAGGAAAATCTTCATTTTCTTTAAAAACTGCCACAATACTTTTTCAAAAACATCGTATGGACGAAGCATGCTCTCTAGCTCAGCTTCAAAAATTGGGATATAAGAGAAAAGTTTACGCTCCATGAGTTCTGATATAATATTCAGAAATCCACTTTTCATATACAATCGATTATGTACCAACTCTTTAAATTCCCTAGATTTCTCAATTAAAGCGGTCGATAAAAATATCAAATCTTGATTGCTCAAGAAGGGCATGGTATTGCAAAAGAGATAGAGTTCAAACCAGGTCCAAGACTCAATAGCATAGAGATAGATAGTCAAAAACTCGCTATCTTCTTTTACTAATGGATAGTTCTTATTTAAGGAATGGAGTGCGTTTTTAATTACAATGGCATTCAAACGACGATAGGTCTCTGCCATCTGTTCTTGCTCGACTTCCTCCAACAGTTGCTCTAAACCAGCTATATCTTGGTGGGCAAAGCGATCCACAACCTTTCTACCAATCTGCATATGTAGGGATTCTTGATAATTGTTTAGCTTATGACCAAACTCATCAAAATTCATATTGATCCCTTGGATGGCTAGGATCAACTTATCCGCAGATAGCATAGACTGCCCTAGTTCAAACTTGGACAACTGAGAGGCTGTTAGACCAGCACAAGCCACATCTGACTGCTTGAGCTTTCTCGCCAAACGTAATTCCTTGTAAAATTCTCCCAACTCCATTCTCTCAATCATCTCACCACCTCCTATTTTTTATATAGTATATCATTATTCACAATTATTTGTCAAAATATTCTGACATTTAAGAGAGCAAAAAAGCCAGCCCTAAGCTGACTCTTTATTCCATGGTATCAAAAGCGAGACTTGGTTTGGCATTGAGGTCCAAGCTTGCAAAGTTTTCTTTGTTCCATTCGCTGACGCTGGCATAGGCAATCATACCTGCATTGTCTCCGCAGAGGCGCAGAGGTGGAATGATGACCTTGACATCTGCGATTTCGGTTGCTAGGCGTTCTCTGAGACCTTTATTGGCTGCCACACCACCTGCCACGACTAGAGTTTTAACAGGGTATTTCTCCAAAGCCTTCTTAGTTTTTGCCATGAGAATATCCAGGACAGCTGCTTGGAAGGATGCACACAAGTCCTCTGTAGACAGACTTTCTCCCTTTTGCTCGGCATTATGGTGAAGATTGATAAAGGCAGATTTCAAACCTGAGAATGAAAACTCCAGATTATCTTCCTTAATCATGGCACGAGGAAAGTCATAAATATCCTGCCCCTGATGAGCCAGCTCGTCAATCTCACGACCGGCAGGATAGGTCAAGCCCATGACACGGCCGACCTTATCATAGGCCTCACCAACCGCGTCATCTCGCGTTTCCCCAACAATCTTGTAGTCACCAGCCTCCGAAACATAAACCAACTCTGTGTGTCCACCGCTGACCAAGAGGGCTAGCAAGGGAAACTCCAAAGGCTCCACGCTCTGAGCTGCCATAAGGTGACCAGCCATGTGGTTAACGGGAATCAGCGGAAGTCCATGTGCCCAAGCAAAGGCCTTAGCAGCTGATAAACCAACTAGTAAAGCTCCCACCAAGCCAGGTCCATAGGTAACCGCCACAGCTGTTACATCGTCTTCGGTAATCCCTGCTTCTGCCAACGCCTCCTCGATGCAGGCTGTAATGACCTCGACATGGTGACGACTGGCTACTTCTGGCACTACGCCCCCAAAACGTTTGTGGCTCTCAATTTGACTAGCAATGACATTAGACAAGAGCTCATCGTCGTTTTTCAAGACGGCGACACTGGTCTCATCACAGGATGTCTCAAATGCTAAAATATATCTATCCTTCATCTATTTCTCTCTTCATGATAATGGCATCCTCGACTGGGTCATGGTAGTAGGCCTTTCGCTCAGCGATGACTGCCATCTTTTCTTTCTTGTAAAATGCTTGTGCTCGGTGATTTGACTTTCTGACTTCGAGGAAAATCTCCTTGTCTGTCGGCAATTGAGCAAACAAGACTGATGCAATTCCCTGACCCTGATAGGTTTGTTTGACAGCGATTTGCAGGACTTCTGCCTCAAAAAGATTCTCCTGCACAGCTAGAAAGCCAATCACTTCTTCCCCATCATAAGCTAGAGCATACCAAGTCTGGTCTTGGGACAGGTCTGCTTGGATTTGTTCCAGCGTCCAAGGACTGACTGGGTAAACAGCTATCATAACAGCGTAGATGGCTTGAGCCAGATCAGGTTGCTGGTGAGTTCGTTTGATTTCTATCATAGGCGTTTAATGTAGGACTTACCAGACTCGGTATGGTTCTTGAGCCAGTTTTCCTCAGCCTCAACACGCTTGAGGTAGTTCGGCACAAAATCATGCAAGGAGTCTGCTTCCTTGTCCCAAGCCAAAAGAGCAAGATTGGCTGCATTAGGCAAGGTTTCTTTGTAATTAGTCCTTGGCAAGTGTTCTTGAATCTGCTCCACAAAGGGGGCAACTTCTCCGACAAAGGTTACCTGACTAGCACCCTTAACTTTCTCTAACACCTCTTCAAAAGATAGGTGCGCTTCTGGCATGACAGGTTTGGCATTTTCATAAAATCCTGCATAAACATTGTTGCGACGCGCATCCATCAAGGGAACGAACAAGCCTTCTTGTTGGTAGGGCACCAGAGCCAAGAGGCTAGACATACCAACTAACTCAATGTTCAGGGTATGAGCCAAAGTCTTGGCAGTTGCTACCGCGATTCGCAAACCTGTGTAGCTACCTGGCCCTTCCGCCACCACGATTCGGTCCAAATCCTTGGGTGTCCAATCCAAACTTGCCATCAAAAAATCGATGGCAGGCATAAGGGTAATACTGTGATTTTTCTTAATATTAATCGTCGTCTCGGCAAGAACCTGCTTGTCCTCTAAAATAGCGAGAGAAAGAGCCTTGCTGGACGTATCAAAAGCTAATACTTTCATAACACATTCCTATCTTTTTGTCTGCTTACTATTATACTACAAAAGCTGGCACATGGGAATTTTCTTTGCCCCCAAACAAAAATGCCTATACTTAGCTAAAAAATAATTTAAAAAATGCTCACTTTTCCTTTTCTTTTCCGAATATAAAAGTGAACAAGAAAAAAGGAGGAAAGTTCAATGACAAATTTTGACGTTCTTGACAATCAATTTTTATCCTTATCTGAAAATGAATTATCAGATATTGATGGCGGTCTCGCTCCCTTGGTTATCTTTGGAGTAGCAGTATCTTGGAAAGCTATTGCAGGTGGAACAGCACTTATAGGTTCTGGTTTGGCAGCTGGTTATTTTTTAGGAGGAGATTAATATGATGAAAGATTTGAACAACTATTGTGAAATTTCTAATAAGGAATTGCAAGAAATAAAGGGTGGTTTTGGTGTAGGTGTTGGTATCGCTTTATTTATGGCAGGTTATACCATTGGAAAAGACCTTCGTAAAAAGTTTGGTAAGTCATGCTAGATAAAAAACACATTTTTAGAAGGATAAATTTTATTATCTTTATCTCTTATAGTTTGCTCAGCATTCTCAATGATTTAAACATTACTACTATCCCTTTACCAATCGATTTATCTGTTTGTATTGTTTTGTTTTTAGTCTTCAACTCTATTTTTGAGCAGAAGAATCATTAATATAAAGCTAATAAGCTCTGAAAATTCCATTGTCATGTCATTTTAGAAAAATGCAAAGACCACCTCATCTTGATAGATGGGGTGGAATTTTCTTTGCCCCCAAACAAAAATACCCCATCAGAGCAGGGCATCTAAGCATTTAATCCAAAGTAAAATATAAACCAAACTACATAGGTTACGAGGAGGAGAAAAAGCGAGTAGAGAGTCACAAAGGTAATTTTCCACAAGAACTTGGTTTGTCGTTGTTCCAGTTTGGCAAATAGAAGATTCCCTCCATAAACGCAAGCAACAAAAACAATAAAAGCTACTAAGCGAGCTCCGATAGCAAAAGCAAATAAATTATACATAGGGCAACCTCCTTGACTTAAAAACTATAGGGAATTGTGACAAATGATAAATTCCACTTCCATTATCAAAATAACATATTTTCTTTATTTTTGCAAACGCTTACCAACGAGTAACCCTATGACTTTCTCGTTTCCGTCTTTTACTAATTTTTCATTTTGTGGTATAATTGAAATAATTGTAACGAATCAAGGTCAATCTAGACAAAAATGGAATGAAATCAAGCAAATATCTGCTAAAAGTTTGGAATAAGCTGACCTGTAAATAGAAAGGAACTATATGATTTACAAAGTTTTTTATCAAGAAACAAAAGAACGTAGCCCACGTCGTGAAACAACACGCGCACTTTACCTAGACATCGATGCCAGCTCAGAACTTGAGGGCCGTATCGCTGCTCGCCAACTTGTCGAAGAAAATCGCCCAGAGTACAATATCGAGTATATCGAACTCTTGTCTGACAAATTGCTAGATTACGAAAAAGAAACTGGCGCCTTCGAAATTACGGAGTTCTAATATGGCCTACACTCTTAAACCTGAAGAAGTCGGCGTTTTTGCCATCGGTGGTCTGGGAGAAATCGGGAAAAACACTTACGGGATTGAATACCAAGACGAGATTATTATAGTCGATGCTGGGATTAAATTCCCAGAAGATGATTTGCTGGGTATCGACTATGTCATTCCTGACTACTCATACATCGTGGACAATATCGACCGCGTCAAGGCTGTCTTAATCACACACGGACACGAAGACCACATCGGTGGGATTCCTTTCCTACTCAAGCAAGCAAATGTCCCTATCTACGCTGGACCACTTGCCTTGGCTTTAATCCGTGGAAAACTCGAAGAACACGGCCTCTTGCGCAACGCCAAACTTTACGAAATCAACCACAACACTGAGTTGACCTTTAAAAATCTTAAGGCAACTTTCTTTAGAACCACTCACTCTATTCCAGAGCCTTTAGGGATTGTCATTCATACTCCTCAAGGGAAAATCGTTTGTACGGGTGACTTTAAGTTTGACTTTACACCAGTTGGTGAACCAGCAGACTTGCACCGTATGGCAGCTCTTGGTGAAGAAGGCGTACTCTGTCTCCTGTCTGACTCGACAAATGCGGAAGTGCCAACCTTTACCAACTCTGAAAAAGTCGTTGGTCAGTCCATCATGAAGATTATCCAAGGCATTGAAGGACGCATCATCTTTGCATCCTTTGCCTCAAATATCTTCCGTCTCCAGCAAGCAACTGAAGCTGCTGTTAAGACTGGACGCAAGATTGCGGTCTTTGGTCGCTCTATGGAAAAGGCCATTGTCAACGGAATCGATCTTGGCTACATCAAAGCTCCTAAGGGAACCTTTATCGAGCCAAATGAAATTAAAGACTACCCTGCGGGCGAGGTTCTCATCCTCTGTACAGGTAGTCAGGGGGAACCGATGGCTGCCCTCTCTCGTATCGCCAACGGAACCCACCGTCAGGTACAACTCCAACCTGGTGATACAGTTATCTTCTCTTCAAGTCCAATCCCTGGAAACACTACTAGCGTCAACAAGCTGATCAATATTATTTCAGAAGCTGGTGTCGAAGTTATCCACGGTAAAGTGAACAATATCCATACATCTGGACACGGTGGCCAGCAAGAGCAAAAACTCATGCTCCGCTTGATTAAGCCAAAATACTTCATGCCTGTACACGGTGAATACCGCATGCAAAAGGTCCACGCTGGACTAGCAGTGGATACTGGTGTTGAGAAGGACAATATCTTTATCATGAGCAATGGTGATGTGCTTGCCCTTACCGCAGATTCTGCTCGTATCGCAGGTCATTTCAACGCCCAAGATATCTATGTCGATGGAAATCGTATCGGTGAAATCGGCGCAGCTGTCCTCAAAGATCGTCGTGATCTATCTGAAGACGGTGTCGTTCTAGCAGTCGCAACTGTTGACTTCAAATCGCAGATGATTCTGTCTGGTCCAGACATCCTCAGCCGAGGCTTTGTCTACATGAGAGAATCTGGCTACCTGATTCGCCAAAGCCAGCGTATCCTCTTCAATGCCATTCGTATCGCACTGAAAAACAAGGACGCTAGCGTGCAATCTGTCAATGGTGCCATTGTTAACGCTATTCGCCCCTTCCTTTATGAAAATACAGAACGTGAACCGATTATCATCCCGATGATCCTCACACCAGACGAAGAATAATACTCTTTGATTTTCATTGAATACAAGTCAACAAAACAGCCCCGATTTTTCGGAGCTGTTTTTCTCTATGCTTTCTTTTCTTGATTTTTAGAAATACTACGATTTTTACCTTCCAGATACACCATCAAAATAGAAATATCTGCTGGGTTTACTCCCGAAATACGGCTGGCTTGGCCGATGGTTTCTGGATTGATGAGTTTGAACTTCTGACGAGCTTCCGTCGCGATAGAATCAATATCATCCCAATCAATATTGGCTGGAATGCGTTTTTCTTCCATGCGTTTCATCTTGGCAACCTGATCCATGGCTTTGGAAATATAACCTTCGTACTTGATTTCTGTTTCAATCAATTCGATAATCTTGTCATCCAAGTCCTCTGCAGCTGGTCCGATGAAAGCCACCACATCTTGATAAGAAACTTCTGGACGACGAAGGAATTCCTTGGCTGTCACTGCATCGGTCAACGGCTTGAAGCCCATCTCCTCAACCTTGGCATTGGTTTCCTTTACTGGCTTGAGTTTGATGCTGTCTAGGCGTTTCATCTCATTGTCAAATTGATTTTTCTTGATTTCAAAGCGAGCCCAGCGTTCATCATCCACAAGCCCAATCTCACGTCCCATCTCTGTTAAACGCATATCGGCATTGTCATGACGGAGAATGAGACGGTATTCAGCACGACTGGTCAATAGACGGTAGGGTTCAATGGTTCCCTTGGTCACCAAGTCATCAATCATCACCCCGATATAACCGTCACTGCGCTTCAAAATCAACTCAGGCTTGCCTTGGATTTTCAGAGCCGCATTGATACCCGCGATAATCCCTTGCCCAGCAGCTTCTTCGTAACCTGATGTTCCATTTGTCTGACCAGCAGTGAAAAGTCCTGAGATTTTCTTGGTTTCCAGAGTCGCACGCAACTGATGAGGCAAGACCATGTCGTACTCAATGGCATAACCTGTCCGCATCATCTCTGCATTTTCCAAACCTTTAATGGAATGAACCAAGTCACGCTGAACATCCTCAGGCAGACTGGTTGAGAGGCCTTGAACATAGACTTCCTCAGTATTGCGCCCTTCTGGTTCAAGGAAGAGTTGGTGGCGCTCCTTGTCCGCAAAGCGCACAATCTTGTCCTCAATCGACGGACAGTAACGAGGGCCCACTCCCTTGACCACACCTGTAAACATAGGCGCACGGTGGAGGTTGTTTTGAATAATCTCATGACTGGTACCATTGGTATAGGTTAACCAGCATGGAACTTGGTCTTTGACATAGTCCTCATCACGCGAAGTGTATGAGAAGTGATTAGGCGCTTCGTCTCCTGGCTGAATTTCTGTCACATCGTAGTTGATAGAAGAAGCCTTGACACGTGGAGGAGTTCCTGTCTTGAAACGACCGATTTCTAGGCCCAATTCCTTGAGATTATCAGCAAGGTTAATAGAAGCTAGGCTGTGGTTAGGACCTGATGAGTACTTGAGATCTCCGATGATAATTTCCCCACGGAGAGCAGTTCCTGTGGTCACGACAACAGCCTTAGCAGCATATTCTTGATGGGTCGCTGTACGGACACCGACAACCTTGCCATCTTCGACCAAAATCTCATCAATCATGGTTTGACGAAGGGTCAGATTTTCTTGATTTTCAACCGTCTTGCGCATTTCCTTAGAGTAAAGCTCCTTGTCAGCCTGCGCACGGAGGGCACGGACAGCTGGCCCCTTCCCTGTGTTGAGCATCTTCATCTGGATGTAAGTCTTGTCAATGGTTTTGGCCATCTCGCCACCGAGGGCATCAACTTCACGCACAACAATCCCTTTGGCAGAACCACCGATAGAGGGGTTACAAGGCATGAAAGCCAGCATTTCAATGTTGATAGTCGCAAGTAAGACCTTACAACCCATACGGCTAGCGGCTAAGGAAGCCTCGACCCCAGCGTGTCCCGCACCGATTACAATAATATCGTATTCTTCAGTAAAATTATAAGTCATGTTTTTCTCCTATTTCTCAAGATGAATGTGTCTTAGTTGGCCGTCCCAATCTGGTAGGGCTGTTTTTAAAAAGGCTGGAACTAGATTGATACCCTTAAGCTGGTCTATGTCAATCCATTCACAGGGCTGCCTTTTCTCATCTTCCTGCATGGTCAATGGGGCATCTTCAAGCAAGTCCACCAGATAATGAAACTCAATGTTGTGATAGGAAACACCGTCTTGTTCAAAACGATTTTCAACAACAAAAGCTAGTTGCCCAGCTTGAGCTTTGACACCCAGTTCTTCCTTCACTTCACGGACTACCGCGTCTTCCGTGCTTTCATTGACTTGAATCGCACCGCCAATAGTGTAATACTTTCCCTTGTCTTTGGTGACTAGGAGCTTGCGATTTTGGAGAATCAAGGCTGTCGCCCGAACTCCAAAAATTGTATTTCCTACTTTTGTCCGAAAGTCTTGCTGAGTCATTCTTGTCCTTTCCCTTAAACGACACAAAAACAGTCAAAACTCCAAAGAAGTGCAGGACAAAAAAGCCTGCAACATCCATGAGCTTTGACCATCATTTCTATTGCTTTTATTATTGTAGCAAATTGAGAAAATTTGTCAATCTAAATGTACTGACAAACTTGTCCATCGCGGTAAGCATTGTCAATCAAACCACCACCTAGACACTCTTCGCCCTCGTAAAAGACAACTGCCTGTCCTGGTGTAATCGCGCGTTGCGGTTCTGCAAAGATGACCTCTGCCTTGTCTCCTTTGACATGGACGGTCACCTTAGAGTCAGGCTGACGATAGCGGAATTTAGCCGTACATTCTAGCGTGAATTCCTCTGGCATCTCACGAGTAAAGTGGACTTGGCTAGCCTCTAGGCTGGTTGACATGAGCGAGTCATGGTAGAAACCTTGTCCTACATAGAGGATATTCTTGCTGAGGTCTTTTCCGACAACGAACCAAGGGGCATTGTCTCCACCGTGTTGCCCACCGATACCTAGACCTCCACGCTGACCAATCGTATAGTACATCAGACCTGCATGCTCGCCCATATCGCGACCATCCACAGTCATCATGCGACCAGGCTGAGCTGGCAGGTAGTTGCTGAGAAAGTTTTTAAAGTTCTTTTCTCCGATAAAGCAAATCCCTGTCGAGTCTTTCTTCTTGGCAGTCGCAAGGCCTGCTTCTTCTGCTAGTTTTCGTACTTCAGGCTTTTCCAAATGTCCCAACGGGAACATGGTTTTTTGAAGTTGTTCTTGCGAAAGTTGGCTGAGGAAATAGGTTTGGTCCTTGCCATTGTCCACGCCACGAAGCATGTGAACAATACCATCCTCATCACGCGCTACTCGAGCATAGTGCCCAGTCGCAACATAGTCTGCACCTAAAGTCATGGCATAGTCCAAAAAAGCCTTAAACTTGATTTCCTTATTGCACATAACATCTGGATTGGGCGTGCGTCCTGCACGATATTCCGCTAGGAAATACTCAAAAACGCGGTCCCAGTACTCTTTTTCAAAGTTGACAGAGTAGTAAGGAATGCCAATCTGGTCTGCCACCGCAGACACATCCTTGTAATCTTCGGTCGCCGTACAGACGCCGTTTTCATCTGTGTCATCCCAGTTCTTCATGAAGATACCGATCACATCGTAGCCCTGCTCCTTGAGTAAAAGAGCCGTCACCGACGAATCAACACCACCACTCATCCCCACAACAACACGTGTTTTAGAGTTATCACTCATGGTAAGTCTCCCATCTATTCGTTTATTTATACCCCTCAAAATTCTATTTACTATGACTTTCAATAGAATTTATTTGAGTATAGTCATTTCGTTTGCTTTTAGTACTAGGCAACGAGTCGTAGGCATAACCTGAGTTAGGCAAGACGAGTTAACGACGTAATAAAAGATAAACGAAATGACTAGTTCACGATTGAAGGTCGTGTGTGCTTAACGATTGAAGGTCGCTTGAGCAGTATTCATTATAACATGCTTGGTTGGAGAAGACAAGAAAGAGACTGATAATCTACAAGCTCTCTGCAAATACATATATAATTGTTTGAAATGAGGGTAATTTATAGCTTAATCCCGCTACTGCTTATTATCTTATTTATAAAATAAACTAAAAATGATATACTATATTGAGGAGGAATACGTACATGATCCCTTAAAGATACTACCATCCATGTACGTAGAACGATTGTGAAAAACTACAAAGATATTCTAAAATCAAAAAATACCATTTTTACTATTATCATTGTCGCAAGTCTTGGACTTTTAATAGGTTTAGTCATTCATCAAGAAAACATCTTAACAGAAAAAGGCAATATTGCTTTCTTCAAACGGCAAAAAAATGAACAAGATGTCGAACAAGTAAAAAAAGCCATCAAAGATTTTAATATAGATTCTGAAACAATTATAGAGGATTGGAAAAAAATTCAAGAATTGAAGCCAAACACTGACGAAGGCAAGCAAACATTAGCAGACTTTCTTACTTCTACTGCCGATAAAATCACCAATCATTATAGCGAAAAAGCTTTAAAAATGGATATAAAGGAATCCGATAGTCAGTTTGAAGATAAACAAGCACTTGAAACAGCCATCACTTCCTTACAAAAAATACTAGAAATCATTAAAAGTGTCAACTCCACAAGCGAACAAGCCACTATTGATGAAAAAATAAAACCCATCCAAGAACTAATTTCTAAATTCCAAAAGCAAGTTGAAGTCTTGACTAAAAAAGAAGGACAAAAGACTGACAAAAAAGAAACAGGAACGACTAGTAGCGAGGGGGAAAGAGAAACCTATTCTTCAGGAGGAGGGAGCTACACTCCAACCTATACTGAGTCAAATGGGAGCAGATACAGTTCACAAGCGCCTGCAAGCGAACAACCTTCATCTGATAGTGCTGGCAGCAGCGGAAATGATGTGGCAAGTACACAAAATCAAGCAGCTAATACTTCAGAAGCTCAAGCAGAAACTAATACCAATAGTAACAATGCTGGAGTTCCCACAACAAACAGTGATGATCTCGCTAGTTTAGGTGGCGGAGTTACATCATTCGGTCAGCAGTAAGTAATCGGCTATCGCTAATTTAATTGTCTTTTGTCGAATAAAGTATATAAAAGGCTAGCAAAAACTAACTTTCCAATAAAACCACACAGTGATTCTCTCAGCTTGATTGTGTTCAAGTCTGAAAATACTGTGTGGTTTTTGAATTGTTGAACGTCCTAAGATTCGTTTTTTGGTTAATTGTCTATCAGAATGTCCTTTTATCTGTCAATAATCCTAAAAAATCTTGTCGTTTCAAGTCGGAGAAGTGTTTGGTAGAAAGACTTCCTTTTTGAAGTCCATCATCTCTAACCTGCAAATAATAGCTATGTTGGCTTGTTTTAATTGTCAAAAAATCGCCAAATATAAAAACTCTTTTCCAGTTGCGAATCTCAAATTCTTTCATCTCTGATTTTGGAATGCGGATAAGTCCTTGT
The DNA here is from genome assembly GCF_002096835.1 of Streptococcus mitis. Classification (GTDB taxonomy): domain Bacteria; phylum Bacillota; class Bacilli; order Lactobacillales; family Streptococcaceae; genus Streptococcus; species Streptococcus mitis_W. The sequence goes on from NZ_NCVG01000023.1 coordinate 439,039, forward strand.
CGCAAATCACGATGGTGCTCACTTGTGAAAGTCATCCCATTCCCAAGATTTCTTATCAGTAGTTCATCTGGAGTCACCATCACCAGCGCTATTTTAGTTAAGAAAATTTCAACTGTTGGTGGTAAAATCGCCAAATTAAACCAAGGATGTAGGTAGCGATACGCTAAGAAATAGTGAGGTTCCTCACTCAATGCTAGTTGTTTATATAAGGTCTTGACCTCACTATCTAACCTCGCTTCAAAAGACACATCCGAATGCTCTTCTTCTTTCTTCTGATTAAAATAACTCATCCAAACTAGGAAGCCTATAAAGACTATGATAAATATTCCTGATAAGAGATATTTTAAATTGTAGTTCATCACTTAACCTCCTGATTCACTACTCTACCTAAAGCAGAGGCCTATCTATTTTGAAAATAGTTCTATAACAACTTTAAATAAGACGGGTGTCATTAAAACTAGGATAATTCCTATCACAAATATCATGACTACTCGAAAAAGTTCCTTATTTTTAAACATTTTTCCACCCCTTTTCTAGCTACATCATAGTACTGTTAAGCCCATTTTAAAATTACACCAAGCTTTTCCACAAGCTTATTTTAGTTTTATTTTCTACTTTTTATATTACTATGATACAATATTTTTAATAGGATTTTATTGTTTGTTAACTTTTTTCACGAAAAGGAGAAAATCATGCGTTATGATTTCGGAAAGGTCTATAAAGAAATACGTGAGTCAAAAGGATTGACCCAAGAAGAGGTCTGTGGGAATGTCCTATCAAGAACCAGCCTATCAAAGATTGAAAGTGGTAAAGTAACTCCTAAATATGAAAATATGGATTTTCTTCTCCGGCAAATGAATATGAGTTTTGAAGAATTTGACTACATCTGCCATCTCTATCAGCCGAGCCAACGGACAGAAATCATGCAAACTTATCTCAATATGAATTCCATCATTGGTGGCAGTGGTCTAGTTGATTTTTTTGAAACATGCCAAAACTATCTCAAGACCCATCACGACCTGCCTATAGAAGAAATCAGGGATATGCTTGAAGTTGTCATTCATATCCGTCAACATGGTACAGAGAAACTGTCAGATCAAGTGAAACAAACTGTCAAAAAACTTTGGGAAAAAATTGAAAAACAAGATACATGGTATGAAAGTGACCTAAAAATCCTCAATACCATCCTTTTCAGCTTTCCAATTGAACACCTCCATCTCATCACTGGAAAAATCTTGCAACGCTTAGAAGTCTATAAAAACTACCAACATTTATATGACTTGCGAATGGCAATCCTACTCAACCTTTCCACCATTTACTTATACCATCAAGACAAAAACATGTGTCAACAAATCTGCTATACTTTACTAGAGGATGCCAAGAACAAGAAAAGCTACGATATGCTTGCTATCTGCTATGTCCGTATTGGGATTTGTAGGGATGATGCTAAACTTATCCAAAAAGGGTTCTCCCTTCTAGAGCTGACCGATGAAACTTCCATTCTAGCCTTTCTCAAAAAAGAAGTGGAGATCTATTATCAACCGAAAGAAATATAAAAAAGTCGAGGGATTTCCTCGACTTTTTCAAATTATTCTGTTCGTTATTTCTTAATACCAGCCGTTGTTAAGCCAGAAGTTTTTAGCGGCTGACCATGAACCGTAACGTCCTGCAACGTAGGCATCTGCTACACGTTCTTGGTTTTCAGCTGAGTAGTCACCGTTCAAGTATGAATCTGTCAATTGGTAACGTCCGATGTATTGTCCGTTTGTAGCTGTGTAGCTACCACCTGATTCTTTTTGAGCGATCCATTCTTTAGCTTCTGCTTCAGATCCGCTTACAGTTGCAGCTGGTGCTGAAGCTTCTGTTGTAGCAACATTTTCTTCTGCTGCAGGTGCGCTTGCCACTGGGGCTGCTTCTTCTACTACTTCTGTAGTTTCTGCTACTGGAGCTGAAACAGTTTCATCTTGAGCAGCTGGTGCCGCATAAGTAGCTGGCGCTGGTGTTGCAACAGGTGCTACAGGACCATCGATAACCAACTCTTGACCAACATAAATCAAATGAACGTTGTCGATGTGGTTGTTTTCTGCCAATTTCTCAACAGTTGTGTTGTGAGTTTCAGCGATTTCTGAAAGTGTATCACCTTCTTTAACAGTGTAAGTTGATGATTCTTGAGCAGATACAAATGATGGAGCAAATACTGCAAACAAGGCAGCTACTCCTGCAAGAGTTGTTTTAATCTTTTTAGTTGTTGATTTCATATTTGAAAATTCTCCTTCTTTCTATAGTTCTATCATACCCTTTAAATATTACCGTTTCTTGACACTTTTATGTAGAAATATTACAAAATTATTTTTTATTTCTCTAAATAAGCCATTTTTTGTTACAAAAGATGCTTTTTTATGCTATTTGTAGTGTAAAAAGGTTTTCATCCACAATTAAAGCCAAGACCTTCATTCTTTGATATAATAGAGATAAGAATTTTTATAAGGGGGAAACTGATGAAATCACTTCGTTTTCAATCTGTCTTTGATATCATCGGACCAGTTATGATTGGCCCATCTAGTAGCCATACAGCTGGTGCTGTTCGTATTGGGAAGATTGTCTCTTCCATTTTTGATGATACTCCGACAGAAGTCGAATTCCAACTATTTAACTCATTTGCCAAGACCTATCGTGGTCACGGAACAGACCTAGCCCTTGTTGCAGGTATTTTGGGCATGGATACAGATGATCCTGAAATCCCAAACAGCCTGGAAATTGCCCACAAGCGTGGCATCAAGATTGTCTGGACCATTCAGAAAGACAGCAATGCCCCTCACCCAAACACCACTAAAATTACCGTCAAAAATGCTCATAAGACCATTAGCGTGACTGGTATTTCTATCGGGGGAGGAAATATTCAGGTAACCGAACTCAATGGCTTTGCCGTCTCTCTCAATATGAATACACCGACTATCATCATTGTTCATCAAGATATTCCAGGTATGATTGCCCTCGTAACAGAGGCCCTTTCCCGCTATGGTATCAATATCGCCCAGATGAATGTTACTCGTGAAAAAGCTGGTGAAAAAGCTATTATGATTATCGAAGTTGACAGTCGCAACTGTGATGAGGCCATCGAAGAAATTCGAAAAATCCCTCATCTCCACAATGTCAATTTCTTTAAATAGGAGGAAGCATGTTTTATTCTATCAAAGAATTGGTCGAGCAAGCAGATCTGGACTTTCAAGGAAATGTCGCAGAACTCATGATTACAACAGAGTTTGAATTGACCGGTCGCGAACGTGAAGAAGTCTTCCTTCTCATGGAACGCAATCTGGAAGTCATGAAAGCCTCTGTCCAACTTGGTCTCAATGAAAATAAATCTCGTAGTGGCCTGACAGGTGGAGATGCTGCCAAATTGGATCACTACATCAAAAACGGAAAAACTCTGTCAGATTACACAATTCTCTCTGCTGCCCGAAATGCCATTGCAGTCAATGAACACAATGCTAAAATGGGCTTGGTTTGTGCCACTCCGACCGCAGGAAGTGCTGGCTGTCTGCCTTCCGTTCTCACTGCTGCTATTGAAAAATTAGACCTCAGCCACGAGCAACAGCTGGATTTCCTCTTTGCTGCCGGTGCCTTTGGACTAGTCATCGCAAACAATGCCTCTATCTCAGGTGCTGAAGGTGGTTGTCAGGCCGAGGTTGGTTCGGCCTCTGCTATGAGTGCTGCAGCCTTGACTCTAGCTGCCGGTGGAACACCTTATCAGGCCAGTCAGGCCATTGCCTTTGTCATTAAAAATATGCTAGGCCTCATCTGTGACCCTGTTGCCGGCTTGGTTGAAGTTCCCTGTGTCAAGCGCAATGCCATGGGAGCTAGCTTTGCCTTCATCGCAGCAGACATGGCCTTGGCAGGTATCGAATCTAAAATTCCTGTGGATGAAGTTATCGATGCCATGTACCAAGTAGGAGCAAGCATGCCAACTGCCTTTCGTGAAACAGCTGAAGGTGGACTCGCTGCCACACCAACTGGTCGTCGTCTCCAAAAAGAAATTTTCGGAGAATAAGCTTATCAAATAGGAGAAACCATGACCTCTATCACAGCTATCTTTTTCGACCTAGATGGAACCCTCGTTGATAGTTCTATCGGGATTCACAATGCCTTTACCCATACCTTTAAGGAGCTCGGGGTACCTAGCCCTGATGCCAAAACTATTCGTGGTTTTATGGGACCGCCCCTTGAAAGTAGTTTTGCGACCTGCCTGCCCAAAGAACAAATTTCTGAGGCTGTGAAAATATACCGTTCTTACTACAAGGAAAAAGGCATCTATGAAGCTCAACTCTTTCCTCAGATTGTAGATTTGCTTGAGGAGTTATCGAGCAATTACCCTCTTTATATCACCACTACAAAGAATACCCCAACCGCTCAAGACATGACTAAAAACTTGGGAATCTATCATTTCTTTGATGGCATTTATGGTTCCAGCCCTGAAGCACCCCATAAGGCAGATGTCATTCGCCAAGCCTTGCAGACACATCAACTAGCACCAGAACAAGCCATCATCATCGGAGATACCAAGTTTGATATGCTGGGAGCTCAAGAAACAGGCATTCAGAAATTGGCCGTCACTTGGGGATTTGGAGAGCAAGCAGACTTGCTAAACTATCAGCCGGATTATATCGCCCACAAACCCATAGAAGTTTTGGAGTATTTTCAATAACATAGACTGGGCAACAACCCCATTTCAGAAGAAAATGGAGCAAGTTTCTACATAACAAAACGCATATTACCAAGGTTCTTTGAACTGCAGACCTGATAATATGCGTTTTTCTTTTTTATTCAACGTGGGTTGTTTGATTGGCAAAGGCGATAATGGCTTGCTTCAACTCATCTCCACTAAGAGTGCGGAACTCTTCAATCTTTTGATCGATGGCTTCTAGAGGCATGACATTAACCTTACCAACGAAAATCTTATCCATAACTTGGTTATCAACAAGTTCGGTTGATACCAAGAGTTCTTCGTAGAGTTTTTCACCTGGACGGATTCCAACTTCAACAATTGGAATTTCGCTCTCAGTGTGTCCACTTAGAAGGACCATTTTCTTGGCCAAGTCATAAATCTTGACTGGTTTGCCCATATCAAGGATAAAGACTTCCCCATCTTTGGCATAAGCGCCAGCATGGATAACCAAACGGCTAGCTTCTGGAATAGTCATAAAGTAACGGGTCATACGGAAGTCCGTCACCGTTACAGGACCACCTTCAGCAATCTGACGTTCAAAGACTGGAATAACACTACCACGGCTACCAAGAACATTCCCAAAACGAACTGCACAGTAGGTCGACTGGCTACGTTGGTTAAAGCCAGTAACAATCAACTCAGCCACGCGCTTGGTTGCTCCCATAACATTTGGTGGATTAACCGCCTTATCTGTCGAAATCATAACCATCTTAGGTACTTTGGCTTCATCAACAGCCTTAGCAACATTGTAAGTACCACGAATATTGTTTTTGAAGGCTTCTTTTGGATTACGCTCCATCATAGGAACGTGCTTGTGGGCAGCCGCATGATAAACAATAGCTGGCTTATACTGTTCAAAGACTTGCAAGAGACGGTCATAGTCTTGAATATCTGCGATAACTGGTACATAATCAATCCCTTGGAACTTACGAATCAATTCATGATAAACAAGGTAGATTGAATTTTCACCGTGACCAAGCAAGACGATGCGTTCAGGATTGAAGCGGCTAACTTGGCGACAGATTTCAGAACCGATTGAGCCACCAGCACCTGTAACCAAGATTGTCTTACCTGTCAGTTCTGCGCCCAGACGCGATTCGTCAAGACGAATTTCCTGACGTCCCAAAAGGTCCGTAATATCAATTTTTTGGAAGCCAGTACCTGCTGGGTGAAGTCCCTGAACAACGGTTTCAACCTTAGGCATCTTGTAACATTTGACACCCAGCTTATTACACATCTGCAAGATACGCTCATATTCTGACGGGTCAAGCGACGGAATCGCAACGATAACACGCTCGATTTGATGGCGTTTAGCTAATTCAGGCAGATCCTCATATGAACCCAAAACAGGAATTCCACCAAGTTTTTGGCCCTTTTTCTTAGCATCCTTGTCCAAAATACCGACAAGTTCTAATTCACTAGTTGGATGTTGGTAACTATCCATAAAGAGAGCTCCACCATCACCGGCACCAATCAAGAAGGTCCGACGGTGTTCCCCATCACCACTTCCTTTTTTGCGTCTTGAGTAGATTAACTGCCAAGCAATCCGTGGCAATAAAATCAAGAAGGTACTCAACAAGATAAAGAGCACGATAAAACGGATGGAGAAGAGAGGCAAGAAGGCATAGCAGATACTATATGACAAGATACTGCTAGCAGTCACACCAAAAAAGATTTTCATGAAATCCGTAATCTTGCTGTAACGACTAATACTAGCGTTCAAGCCCCAAAATGCAATCATCAATTGATAAAACAAGAAGGCCAAACTCGTATAGATAATGTAGTCAACAGGCGCTGGGTTAATCAATCCGTAGAATAAGATATAAGATACAATGATGGAAACCACCATACTCAAAATATCAAATATTCCCCAGAAAACCTGTTTTTGTTGTTTATTTAAAATTTCCACCAGATCAATCACATAATCTGTGAGTTTTTTATTCATCGAAATTTACTCCTCCTTAAAAGAGTTTTATCATATTGTTCATATTGTTATTATAGCATATTTTGATTTATTTAGCTTATTTTTCCAAATAAATAACTGTTCCCTTATAATCCTTCTTCCATTTAATCCCTCCAATTAAACCTACAATCGTCCCAAGGCCATAAGCAAAGTGAATGGAAAATAAAAGAAAGGGCATCACAATTAGAAATCCATTTTTATGTTTTAATAAAGTCAGAAAAGTGAGCAGTAATAAAAGTAGAAAATAAGTACCTAATAGTAAAGTTATAAATAAGAATGTGAATGGTAACAATGCTAGGCTAAACACAAGACTCAAAACAAATAAACAAGGGACATAGTGAAATAGTGATAAACACTTAGGCTGAACATGAGTTGTCAAGCCAATCCACAAACCATTTGAATATTTTTGATGCAGCATTTTCTTGAATGTTGGTCGAATATACTGATAAGATAGAATACTTGGGCTATAACGGATTTTATAACCATGCTCTCGAATTCTATAATGAATATCATTATCTTCAGTTCGTCCAAGTTGCTCATTTACTAAACCAACCTTCTGGAAAACCTCTCGTTTATACATCCCATGAAAAATGGAAGAAACATATCTATCCTCAGAACTATTTCGGTAATTGGCAATGCTACTACCAAACATATTTTCCTCAACAAGATGCAGGATCTCTGCCCATTTTCCCTTTCCTTCAACAATCGTCGGTCTAGGTCCCCCACAAACAGATTCACCTTGTTGAATAACAGCCACATTGTTCATTACAAAACTCTCAGTAACTTTTGAATGGGCATCAATTTTTAAAATAAGGTCTCCTACAGAATGTTTAACGCCCAAGTTAAAACCACTAGCTTGATTTTTCTTAGGATTGTTATACAATCTAATTGAGTTAAACTCTATATCTTCCTTTATAAATTCCTGAATGATAGCTGCGGTCCCATCCGTAGACATAGCATTTATAAATAGAATTTCAATATTCTCTTTAGGATAGGTTTGATTTTTTAAGTCTTCAATTAGACCAGGCAAATATTTTTCTTCATTGTATGCACTGATTACAATGGATACGAGAAGACTTTCAACATTTTGAGTCACTACTACTCTCCTGAATTTTTCCTTCCACTATTTTATCATAATTTTCAAGACTTTCCCATTTTTATCTTGAAAGCCCAAAACCTTACTTGACATTATAGGGAAAAAGCCTTAAAATAAGCTGTTATTAAAATCAGCTAGAAGAGGTATTATATGAAAAAGCAATCACTCTTTTTTGTTCCAGGTATTATCCTAATTGGTGTTTCCTTGCGGACTCCTTTTACTGTTTTACCCATTATTTTGGGAGATATTTCGCAAGGGCTGGGAGTAGAAGTTAGTTCGCTTGGTATCTTGACCAGCCTTCCTCTCCTTATGTTTACCCTCTTCTCGCTCTTTTCTACCCGACTGGCTCAGAAAATTGGCTTAGAGCATCTCTTCACCTATAGCCTTTTCTTCTTAACCATTGGCTCTCTCATTCGACTAATCAATCTGCCCCTGCTCTATCTAGGAACCTTGTTGGTTGGGGCAAGTATCGCAGTCATCAATGTGCTGCTTCCTAGTCTTATCCAAGCTAATCAACCAAAGAAGATTGGTTTTCTGACCACCTTATATGTAACCTCTATGGGGATTGCAACTGCTCTGGCTTCCTATCTAGCCGTGCCCATTACACAAGCCAGTTCTTGGAAAGGACTTATCATCCTCCTCACCCTGCTCTGTCTAGCAACTTTTTTGGTCTGGCTCCCAAATCACCGCTATAATCATAGACTGGCTCCACAAACCAAACAAAAAAGCAAAACAAAGGTTATGCGTAATAAACAGGTCTGGGCAGTGATTGTCTTTGCAGGTTTTCAATCCTTGCTCTTTTACACCGCTATGACCTGGCTACCTACCATGGCCATCCATGCAGGCCTATCCAGTCACGAAGCTGGCTTGCTAACCTCTATCTTCTCCCTGATTAGCATTCCTTTTTCAATGACTATCCCAAGCCTGACAACCAGCTTGTCTACTCGCAACCGTCAGCTCATGCTCACTCTGGTTTCACTGGCTGGCGTGGTCGGTATTTCCATGCTCTTTTTCCCAATCGGTAATTTCTTTTACTGGCTTGCCATCCATATCCTCATCGGAACCGCGACCAGCGCCCTCTTCCCCTATCTCATGGTCAACTTTTCACTCAAGACAAGCGCCCCTGAAAAGACTGCACAATTGTCTGGTTTATCTCAAACAGGAGGCTATATCCTAGCAGCCTTTGGGCCAACCCTCTTTGGTTACAGTTTTGACCTTTTCCACTCTTGGGTGCCAGCTGTAGCTGCCCTCTTACTCGTCGATATCCTGATGACTGTGGCCCTCTTTACAGTGGACAGAGCTGATAAAATCCTTTAAACTTCTAGTTTTGGCTAGAAGTTTTTTATATATAAAAATTTTACACATTTCTCTTGACAGGGCTTTCATTTAGATGTACAATGTATGTGTAGAAAAATTATATATAAAAATCTTACACATTAGAAAAGGAGGTTCCCCATGTACTTTCCAACATCCTCTGCCTTGATTGAATTTCTCATCTTGGCTGTACTGGAGCAGGATGATTCTTATGGTTATGAGATTAGCCAAACCATTAAGCTGATTGCTAATATCAAAGAATCTACACTCTATCCCATTCTCAAAAAATTGGAAGGCAATAGCTTTCTGACAACCTATTCTAGAGAGTTCCAAGGTCGCATGCGCAAATACTACTCCTTGACAAATGGTGGTATAGAACAGCTCGTGACCCTAAAAGATGAATGGGCACTCTATACAGACACCATTAATGGCATCATAGAAGGGAGTATCCGCCATGACAAGAACTGAATACCTGACTCAGCTAGAACTCTATCTCAAAAAACTGCCTCAGGCTGACCAAATTGAAGCCATGGACTATTTCAGGGAACTCTTTGACGATGCTGGAGTCGAAGGAGAAGAAGAACTCATCGCTAGCTTAGGAACTCCTAAGGAAGCAGCTCACGAAGTCCTCTCCAATCTTCTCGATAAAAAAATTAATGAGGCACCCGCTCAAAAAAATAACCGACAAATTTTGCATATCGCCTTGTTAGCTCTCCTTGCAGCACCCATCGGTATTCCTCTGGGAATCGCCATCCTCGTGTCCCTGTTCGCAATCCTTGTGGCAGCCTTGACTGTCATTCTAGCTTTCTTTGCGGTTTCCATACTTGGTATCATCGGCGGATTCCTATTTTTAGTTGAAAGTTTCACTGTTCTCGCCCAAGCCAAATCAGCCTTTATCTTAATTTTTGGTGCTGGTTTACTGGCTATCGGTGCTTCTTCACTAGTCTTACTAGGTATTTCCTATGTAGCCCGCTTCTTCGGTCTACTCATTGTTCGCCTGGTGCAATTTGTTCTCAAAAAAGGAAAGAGAGGTGACCAGCATGCGTAAATGGACAAAAGGATTTCTCATTTTTGGTGTGGTGACTACCATTATCGGCTTTATCCTGCTCTTTGTAGGGATCCAATCTGACGGGATTAAGAGTCTGCTTGCCATGTCCAAGGAGCCTGTCTATGATAGTCGGATGGAAGAGCTGACCTTTGGTAAGGAAGTCGAAAACCTAGAGATTACGCTCCACCAACACGCGCTCACCATCACAGACTCTTTGGATGATCAAATCCACATTTCTTACCATCCATCTCTTTCTGCTCACCATGATCTTATCACAAATCAGAACGATAAAACGCTGAGCCTCACTGATAAGAAACTGTCTGAAACTCCATTTCTCTCTTCTGGAATTGGCGGGATTCTCCATATCGCAAGCAACTACTCTCGTCGTTTTGAAGAAGTTATTCTCCAATTGCCAAAAGGGAGAACTCTAAAAGGAATCAACATCTCAGCAAATCGCGGTCAAACCAGTATCACCAATGCCAGCCTTGAAAATGCGACCCTCAATACCAATAATGGCTATCTCCTCCGAATTGAAGGAAGTCGTATCAAAAACAGTAAACTCACAACCCCTAATATCATTAATATCTTTGATACAGACCTTACAGATAGTCAGCTAGAGTCAACAGAACATCACTTCCACGCTGAAAATATCCAAGTACACGGTAAGGTGGAATTGGTGGCGAAAACAGACCTACAACTGCTACTTTCCGAAGAAGAAAAACAAAGAATCAACTTAGATCTTTCAACAAAACATGGTTCTATTCTTCATTTTGTGAGAGAAGGAAGACGTTCATTTAACAATAAAGAAAACAGAGATGAACATTTAAGCAATCCTTATAAAACAGAAAAAGCTGATGTGAAAGATCAACTCATAGCAAGGGCAGACCAATATATCTATCTACTCAAAGCAGAGGAACACGAGTCTTCTTCTAGAAATCGTTGACAAAAACGCTTACATTCGCTACTATGGAAGCATATTTATCTAACTAAAAAGGAGGTTCTACCATGAAACAAGAATGGTTTGAAAGTAATGATTTTGTAAAAACAACAAGCAAGAACAAGCCTGATGAACAAGCCCAAGATGTTGCAGACAAGGCTGAAGAAACTATAGCCGATCTCGATACGCCAATTGAAAAAAATACTCAAGTAGAGGAGGAAGTCTCTCAAGCTGAAGTCGAACTGGAAAGCCAGCAAGAAGAGAAAATTGAAACGCCTGAAGACAGTGAAGCGAGAACAGAAATAGAAGAAAAGAAAGCATTAGATTCTACTGAAGAAGAGCAAGACCTTTCTAAAGAAACAGAAAAAGTCACTATAGCTGAAGAGAGTCAAGAAGCACTTCCTCAGCAAAAAACAACTACGAAAGAGCCACTTATTCTAAGTAAATCCTTAGAAAGTCCTTATATTCCCGACCAAGCTCCAAAATCTACGGATAAATGGAAAGAGCAAGTGCTTGATTTTTGGTCTTGGCTAGTGGAGGCTCTCAAATCTCCTACAAGCAAGCTTGAAACAAGTAGCACACACAGCTACACAGCCTTTCTCTTGCTCATTCTGTTTTCTGCATCTTCCTTTTTCTTTAGTATCTACCACATCAAACATGCTTACTATGGACATATAGCAACTATGCATAATCACTTCCCTGAACAATTTGCTTCATTAAATCTCTTTTCGATTATCTCTATCCTAGTAGCAACAACACTCTTCTTCTTTTCATTCCTCTTGGGCAGTTTCGTTGTGAGACGATTTATCTACCAAGAAAAGGACTGGACGCTAGAAAAGGTTCTCCAACAATATAGTCAACTCTTGGCAATTCCAATCTTCCTCACTGCTATTGCTAGTTTCTTTGCCTTCTTTGACAGCCTGCGATTTACAGCCCTTTTGTGTGTGATTAGCATTGGAATCATTCTGCTTGCCAGCCTCCATATCATTACAAGACCAAGTCAATCAAGTGAAACCGACTCCTTCTATCAATTATTCTTGTCTGTCCTTGTGAACGGAGTCATTATCCTCCTCTTCTTTGTAGCTGAAGTCGCACTGATTGGGGATTATCTCCGTATCTTGGCCTTTCTTTAAACTTCATACTCTTCGAAAATCTCTTCAAACCACGTCAGCTTCGCCTTACCGTACTCAAGTACAGCCTGCGGCTAGCTTCCTAGTTTGCTCTTTGATTTTCATTGAGTAGCAATCCTGTCTTTCATGGCAGGATTTTTTCTATGTCAAAAAAGCAAGTCGATTGACCTGCTTCTGCTTTACTCTTCTTGTGCTAATGCTTTAAAATCTTTGTCTAAGATGGGTTGCACTTCTAATTGATTGGTGTCTAGTTGGTGGTAAGATACTGATGGTAGTGACCCTAGGAATTTTGCATAGTCCAAGCGGGCGATAGCTTCATAGTCTTCTGGTTTAGAGCCATCTCCTGTGATTTGAACCAAGTCAATCTCCCACTGCACTTCCTTATCCACCAATTGCTCCATATAGGCTGCAGGAACAAATGGTTCTCTCGGCAAAACGGTCTTGACGCCTTGAGCTAGATGGTAAACACCGTGCACTTGGTCTTCTCCATCTTGATAGAAGGAAACTCTTGCAAAGTAGGCGTCTGTCTCTTGAACCGCACGCACACGCGCTTCAAACTGTGCCAAGCCATCTTCCCCTAAAAAGCTCTTCAAATCCTCATGACTAAAGAAAACAGGATTAAAAATTCCTTGACAAATCGTAAAACGAGCCGCAGTGTCTGCAAGATGAGCTTGAATACCTGCTTGAAAATAAGCTTCAAAGTCAAAACCATCTAGCCCCTCAATCTCAGTTTCTGTGTAAGCAAGCAAAGCATCTAAAAATGACTTGATAATCTGCCAGTCTGTCTTCGTAAGTAGGTCAGGAAGATCGACACGATAGGCCTTTTGACCATCAGCATAACTGACCTTAAAGAGAAATTGTGATTGCCCTACTATCGCACATTCGATATACTCGAGACGGTTAAGTGGCTGACGGAGATAGATAGCATCATAGCTGTGTGACTCCAAACCATCTAGCAAGGCCAAGGTAGACTTGGCAGTCAAAATCTCTTGTTCTCCTAAAATGCTCTGTTTATTTGGAATAAAAAATGTTTTCGTCATAACTGGACTCCTTTGAAATCGTTTACATATAGTATACCCTATTTTCCTGAAAGATACAGAAACAAACTTTAGATTTTTTAGTAAAAAGCATAGAAAAACAGCCCCTAAGGACTGTTTAATCTTATACAGTAGCTGCTTGATCCAAGCTTTCACCGATAGTAGCTAGGCGCTCGACCACTTCAGCTTGTGTCAATTCATTTTCTGAAACATAGCGGTTACGTGGGTGAACACGGCACTCATGTGAGCATCCACGAAGGTACTTGTCTTCATTTTCTTCTGATGTCAAGATACGACGGTTACAGAATGGATTTCCACAGTTGACATAACGTTCACATGGTGTTCCATCAAACCAGTCTTTCCCTACGATGGTTGGGTTGACATGGTTAACATCTACGGCGATACGCTCGTCAAAGACGTACATTTTCCCATCCCAAAGCTCACCTTGAACTTCTGGGTCTTTACCATAAGTTGCGATTCCTCCGTGTAATTGGCCAACGTCTTTGTAGCCTTCACGGACCATCCAGCCTGAGAATTTCTCACAGCGAACGCCACCTGTACAGTAAACCACAACACGCTTGTCCATGAATTTTTCCTTATTATCACGAACCCATTGTGGCAACTCACGGAAGTTGCGAATATCTGGACGGATAGCCCCACGGAAATGTCCTAGGTCGTACTCGTAATCGTTACGTGTGTCAAGGACAACTGTATCTTCGTCAAGAAGGGCTTCTTTGAACTCTTTTGGAGACAAGTAGGCACCTGTTGTTTCAAGTGGGTTGATGTCGTTGTCAAAGTCATTGTCTTCCAAACCAAGGTGGACAATTTCTTTCTTGTAGCGAACAAACATCTTCTTGAAGGCTTGTTCATTTTCTTCGTCAATCTTGAACCAGAGGTCTTCCATTCCTGGGAGGCTGTGAACGTAGTCCATGTATTTTTGAGTTGTTTCGTAGTCACCTGAAACTGTTCCGTTAATTCCCTCGTCAGCGACTAGGATACGGCCTTTAAGGCCGATTGATTTACAGAAAGCCAAGTGATCTGCAGCAAATTGCTCTGCATTTTCAATTGGAGTGTAAAGGTAGTAAAGTAAGACACGAATATCTTTTGCCATAAGATTTGTTCTCTTTTCTATTCTTAAATTTTCAGAATTTTTCATCTAACTATACTAGTATACCTGCTTGAGAAAGCGAATGCAATTTATTTGACTGGAAATTTATAGAAAGAGGCCTATCCCTGCACTTCATCAATAACCATAACGAATAGCAGATAATTCTCTCAATTTTTTGATCTGCTCGGCTTGATTTTCTGACAAAATCAACTTATTATCAATCAACACACGTGAGATATCAACATTCATTTGACTCAAAATAAATGGAGTAGAGGTCCCATCGTCCTTCAATCTTCTTTGATAAATCACTAATTGATTTTTCAAGGGAGTCAATTGAGGCGTATCCTTTATATCTTCCAATAGATGATTTATGATAGTCATGGCTTCACAACGCCTTTCGCTTCCTCCAGCAAACCATTTTAATGTTGTCATTGTCATTTTCCTCCTTAAATTGAAAAACTATCATTCCTAACTCTCGTACCAATATTTTACCCAAATACCCTATGTAAAAAAGTCAGCAGAAATGGTAAGGTTGCTACAATATTATTGATCACATAAGACGCTCAGCAGGATTGAAGTTTGAAAAAATAAAACTTAATCTTAACTACCGATTTAGCAACTAATCTGGCAAACCACAGTAAATCATCTCATTGGAATAATAAGTCTGTCTAGACTAAACTTAAAATTTTGTTTAGAGGCTGAACAAAAACTCAATTTCAGGAGAAAACAAAGTAAATCTTCCCACAATAAAACGGACATAATAAAAATCCTCATCGCTCCAAACAACACTATCCATGCAAAAACTATGAGTATAATCATCTGTTAAATCAAAACTCCCTAAAACCACAGCTACCAACTCTGCTTTTGGGAATATGTATATGCCGATAGCAACTTTTCCAAATTTGACGAAAATAAGCCAAGAACGCATAGATAACAGCTTTTCAGCCTCTATTCCCTGTTTTATTCATTTCAAATGTACCATAATCCCTCCAATAGTCAAGCAAAATAATTTCTTTTAATCTATCATCCCTCTTGAGTTTATCGAACTAAGTCACCTATAACTCGAAAAAGGTATAGAAATAGAATGTTTCACGAGAAACACTCTATTTCAAGTTAACCAGCAAGAAGTCTTCTCTTGTAAGCTTGTAGGACAATCATTTTTTCAGATAATTGTTGAGCCAATTTTCGATGCAGGTAATCTTTTGGTAGTCATTTTCTTAATTTCTTTAGACAGCCATCTCCAAATGATTCTGTTGTAATTTTAATTAGTCCCCTTTCTCAAGATGCATCGGGGTGTGGCATAACAAATATAAATCTGACTTACAAAATCAATAACAAATCTTTAGCAAGGAAAAATTGATATGAGCTACTGTTTGATTTCTAAAGAGTATAATAATAACTACCTTGTTAGAAGACACTGATGGTGTTCTATATACCTATCATACTCCAAAAAATCTCCTAGCAGACTTTCCTGCTAGGAGATTTTCTTATAAAAGGTACTTATTTAAGCTCTGAAAATCGGATTTATCATCTGATCTTTATCAAACAATCTACCAATTAAGCTTCTTCGTCTTCTTTACGACGACCTGCAAGACCAAGACCAAGTAATGCACTTGCGGCTGCTGCTACCATGGAAACCACAGAATCTTCTGTACCTGTATATGGTAATTCTTTCGCTCCTTTACGTGCATTTGTGTGTTCTGATACTGTTTGACCAGTATTAGCTGAACTTCCATTGTCTGTAGAAGAACGTTGTTTAAAGATATCTTTGGATACGATTGTGTAAACTTTACCATCTTTAGTAATTACAGTTGCATTTCCTGCTTTGTCGAAGATAACTTCTACCACATCAGCATTTGCTCCTTTAATCTTAGCTTTTGCAGCTTCTTTTTCTGCATCTGTTAAGTTATTGAGGTCTGCTACTGTTTCTTTTTCGAAGTCAACGTTGATGTTTTCACCATTGTTCTTAGCTGCAACATCTTTAGCATCTTTAACTAATTGAGCTGCTGGAATTGTTGCTGTCTTACCTTCCGGTGTCGTTACTGTCGCATTTCCATTTTCGTCTACTACTACAGTTGATCCTGGGTTTACTGCTTTAATTGATTCTTTAACTTTTTCAATTTCATCAGCTGTTAATTTAGCTTTATCTCCAACTAACACTCTAGTTGCTGGTGTGTTTACACCATTTTGTTGAGTTGGATCAGTTAATTTATCTTCTGGAATTACTAAGTCAAGTTCTGGGATTACTAATACTGTTCCATCACCTTTAGTAACGATTACATCACCTTTATCATTTACTACTACAGTTGATCCTGGGTTTACATCCTCTACTGCTTTCTTAACTTTTGCTTTTTCTTCATCTGTTAAGTTAGCTGGATCTTTTACTACTGTCTTAGTTGCTGGTGTGTTTGCTCCATTTCCTGCATTTGCTTTAGCTACATCTGCTGCTGACTTAGTTAAGTCTGCTGCTGGAATTACCGCTGTCTTACCTTCTGGTGTTGTGACTGTAGCGTTACCTTTATCGTCCACTACTACAGTTGAACCTGGGTTGACTGCTTTAACCTTATCTTCGATGGCTTTCTTCTCAGCGTCTGTAAGTTTGTCTGGGTTAGCTACTACAGTTTTATCCGCTGGTTTAACGATGTCATCACCTGCATTTGGTTTAGCTGCATCTGCTGCTGACTTAGTTAAGTCTGACGCTGGAATTACCGCTGTCTCACCTTCCGGAGTTGTAACTGTCGCATTGCCTTTATCGTCTACTACTACAATTGAACCTGGGTTGACTGCTTTAACCTTATCTTCGATCGCTTTCTTCTCAGCATCTGTAAGTTTGTCTGGGTTAGCTACTACAGTTTTGTCCGCTGGTTTAACGATGTCATCGCCTGCGTTTGGTTTAGCTGCGTCTGCTGCTGACTTAGTCAAGTCTGACGCTGGGATAACCGCTGTCTTACCTTCCGGAGTTGTAACTGTCGCGTTTCCTTTATCGTCCACTACTACAGTTGAACCTGGGTTGACTGCTTTAACCTTATCTTCGATCGCTTTCTTCTCAGCGTCTGTAAGTTTGTCTGGGTTAGCTACTACAGTTTTGTCCGCTGGTTTAACGATGTCATTACCTGCGTTTGGTTTAGCTGCGTCTGCTGCTGACTTAGTCAAGTCTGACGCTGGGATAACCGCTGTCTTACCTGCTGGAGTTGTAACTGTCGCGTTTCCTTTATCGTCCACTACTACAGTTGAACCTGGATTTACGGCTTTAACTTTGTCTTCGATCGCTTTCTTCTCAGCATCTGTAAGTTTTTCTGGATTTGCTACCACAGTCTTATCTGCTGGTTTAACAATGTCGTTACCTGCATTTGGTTTAGCTGCTTCTTCTGGTGATTTAACTAAGTCTGTTGCTGGAATGACTGCTGTCTTACCTTCTGGGGTTGTAACTGTCGCATTTCCTTTGTCATCTACAACTACTGTTGCATCTGGGTTTACAGCTTTAACTTTATCTTCGATCGCTTTCTTCTCAGCATCTGTAAGTTTTTCTGGATTTGCTACCACAGTCTTATCTGCTGGTTTAACGATGTCGTTACCTGCGTTTGGTTTCTTAGTATCTTCAACAGTACGTACTAATTCTTCTACAGGAATAACTTGTGTTTGACCATCTTGAGTTGAAACTTTAGCATTTCCTTTGTCATCAACTACTACAATTGAGTTTGGATTTACAGCTTCAACTGCTGCTTTAATCTTCTCCTTCTCAGCATCTGTCAACTTAGCAGGATTATTTACAACTACTTTATCCGCTGGTTTAACGATATCGTTACCTGCTTTTGGATCATTTGCTGTATCTGCAGTTTTCACTACTTGCTCAGGAGTGATGATTTCTTTGTGTCCATCTGGAGTTGTGACAGTAACATTTCCATCTGCGTCTTGAGTGATTTCTTTAGCATCTGGATTTACTTTCTTAACAGCTTCTAAGACCTTAGCTTTTTCATCATCTGTTAAAGCACTTGGATCATTTACAAGAACTTTGTCAGCCGGAATATTCACTTCACCTACAGCATTAATAGCCGCTTTATCTGACTCTTCAATTCCATTAACAGCGTCTGCGGTTTTAGCTGCATCTACAGATTTCTTAGCTTGATCTGCGATTGCATCTACTTGAGCTTTAAGATCTTCTTTAGCTTTAGGAGTCAAGTCGTCGCGAGCGTCAATTGCTGCTTTTTTAGCTGTTGCTTCTTCATCAATTGCTTTACGAGCATTTGGCTTATCTTCTACAACAGGTACAGATTTTTCAATTTCACCTTCAGCTTCTTTTTGAAGTTGCTTAACTTCTGCATCTGTTCCAGCTTTATCGATTTCTTCCTTAGCTTCTTCTGCTAGAGCTTTAGCTGCATCTGCTGCAACTTTCTTCTCATCATCTGTAGCATCTGGAGTGTTAGCAATATCTTCCAATTGTTTTGCTAATTTATCTTCGATGGCTTTCTTAGCTGCTGGTTTAGCTTTGGCTTCTGGATTTACAGCTGCAACTTCATCTACACCTGTTTTCTTAGCTGCATCTACTGCATCTTGAGCTGTTTTAGCTGCTGTTGGTGTAGTTGCTGCATCAGGTTGCTCATTGATTTTCGCTAATTGTGCATCAGCTTTATCTTTCGCTTCATTCTTAGCTGCTATTTTTTCTTCATCAGTTAAGTCTGTACGAGCATCTATTTCTTTATTTTTAGCTGTTAACGCATCATTAATTGCTTTCTTAGCTTCTGCTTTTGCTACTGGAGTTACATTTGCAACTGCTGTAGTTCCATCTGCTTTAGCTTTATCAACTGCTGCATTTGTAGTTGCTGCATCAACAGCACCTTTAGCTACGTCTGCTTGCGCTTTTGCTTCTTCTTTAGCTTTAGTTTTCTCTTCTGGAGTTAAATCTGTACGATCATCGATTTCTTGGTTTTTAGCTTCTAACGCTTTATCGATTGCTTTTTTAGCTTCAGTTTTCTTAGCTGCTTCTGGATTCACAGCTTTAACATCTGCTACACCTTTATCTTTTGCTGCATCTACTGCTTTTTGAGCTTCTGCTGCTTTTTCTGGTGTATCAGCATTATCAGGTTGAGCATTAATTTTTGCTAATTCAGCATCTGCTAGTTTCTTAGCTTCAGCTTTTGCTGCTGTTTTTTCTTCATCGGTTAAGTCTGTACGTTTATCAATTTCAGAATTTTTATCTTCTAATTCTTTCGCAATTGCTTTCTTAGCTTCTTCTTTTGCTACTGGATTTACAGCTTTAACGTCTGCTACACCTTTATCTTTAGCATCATTTACTGCTGTTTGAGCTGTTGCTGCTGCTTCTGGTGTATCAGCATTATCAGGTTGAGCATTAATTTTTGCTAATTCAGAATCTGCTAATTTCTTAGCTTCTGCCTTAGCATCATCTTTTTCTTTTTGGCTTAAATCTTGACGGTTATCAAGTTCAGTATTTTTAGCTGTTAACTCATCAGTGATTGCTTTCTTAGCCGCTGCTTTTGCTACCGGATTTACTTTTCCAATTGCTGTTGTCGCTTCGTTTTGTGCATCTTCTACTGCTATGTTAGTCGTTGCATTATCAATTTTAGTTGTTGCCGCTGTTGCTGCATCATTAGCTTTAGCAATCGCTGCTGTTTTTTCATCATCTGTTAAGTTTGGATTTGCTTTAATAGCATCTGCTTTAGCTTTACGAGCTGCTTCGATTGCTGCTTTAGCATCTGCTTTTTTCGAAACTACAGGATTATGACTTGCAATTGCTGTAGTCCCATTATTTTGAGCTTCATTCAATGCCTCTTTAGTCGTTACATTTGCATCATTAATTGCTGTCAATGCTTTTTCTTTATCAGCATTTACTTTAGCAACTGCTGCTGCTTTTTCTTCATCAGTAGCATTTGGGGTTGAGTTAATTGCTGAAATTTTCTCAGTTGCTGCTGTGTTTACTGCATCGATAGCAGGTTGCTTATCTAAAGTTACAAATTCTGATAATGGTTTTTTATCTGTAGATCCATCTGTGTATGTTACTACTAATTCATTGTTAGCATTTTTAGTAATCGATTGAATTTTTGTCTCTTGATTATCAACAGATTGACCACGTTTACTTAATAAGTTTTTATCTGGGTTTGTAGTTGAATACTCAAGTTTTACTTTTTCTTTAATTTTTTCAAACTCTTTATCCGTTACAGCTGAAGGATTCTCAACACTTACTTTGTCAGCTTCGGTAGGTGCTTTTACATCGTATTTTCTTGTTTGTGCTTTTAACACAAGAGTAAATGCCCCTGGGTCAGTTGCATATGAATTTCCAACTGCTGTATTATTAATAATCGCATCATCAAGGTCAGTCGCTGTAGCATAACGAGTTACTATACGATACTCACCTTTTTCATCAGTTGGAAATTTAGATGCTGTTAATCCTGGAGTTTCTTTTGTCATTTTCCCTGTAATTTTTACAATTGCAGGTGTGGCTGTTTCAGCATTAATTTGTGTGAATTGTGTATTATACTCATTATTAATGATATTTGGTTCTGCACTATCTACTGGTGATAATGCATTATTTCCACCTTGTTTAATAGTTGCAAACTTAATTTTTCCTGAATCATCATTATACTTAAGATCTATATCGATATCTTCATTAGCATATACATAAATATCTTTTTTACCTTCTACAGAGAATGGAATTTCTACTGTTGGTGCTGCATTTACACGTGCTACACTTGAAACTGGAGTAGTATCTACTGAACCATCTTTATACGTAACAGTAACTGTTCCGTTTTCAACAGTGATATTCTGAGTTTGATCTTCTTTTACTCCTACTACCGTAGATTTATCTGCTAAAACTTCTCCTTTTTTAGACGCTAATCGAGCATCTTGTGTAGTTGCAGTATCAGAATATTGAATCTTAATTTTCTCTTTGATTTTAGTAATATCAGTTGGAGTTAAGTTGTCAATATTTGCAACAGGAACTTTATTCTCCTCTGTTACTGGTTGAATATCGTATTTATATGTTTGAGATTTAACAACTAACTTGAAATAACCAGGATCTGATGCACCTCTACCTCCAGGCAGTTTATTACCAGCAGAATCTTCAAGTTGTAAAAATCTTGATCCTAATACTGCTTCTTGATTTTCAGTTTTTGTGTAAGCTGGAAGTGCTTTAAAAGCATCATTTGGCTTACCAGTGATTTTAATTGTTACTGGGCCTGGAGTTTCAGTTAGTGTTTGACGATAACTCCAACCAAAATCATCTTTTTCAACTTCTTCTTCGTCAGGCATAGATCCTTTTTTAAATTTCGTATAAGCTATCGCTTGGTCACTTTTCGATTTTAGTAAGAACTGACCGCTTCCACCTTTGACTGTTGCTTTAGTAATATTTCCAGCTGTTGAGTTAACTGTAATATTGACATCTGCTTCTTCTTCATTATAAAGATAAATTTCTTTTTTCCCATTAGAATATTCCATAGAATAAGTAAAATTATCTCGAGTTTCAGTTGTCTCAGCTCTAAATGCATTATTTTTATCTAACGCTTGGCCATTACGTTCGTCTTTTGAACCGGTGTTTTCGATTGAGTTAGAATCAGATTTTTTCTCTGTGTTTTCTGCTTTTTTACCTACAGTTTCTTTTCCGTTAGTAGTGTCTACTGCTGGAGTTTCTTTTTTCTCTGTTGGTTTATTTTTTAATTTAGTGTTAGCTGTAGTTACAAGTTTATTGTAAGCTTTTGTGATTTCAGCTTGAGTAGTTGCATTCGATAATGTAGCTTTTGCAGCCTCTAAGTCAGCTTTTAATACTGCAACACTTTCTTCAGTTTTGTTATCGTAAGAACCGTTAGAAAGTTTTGTTTCAATTTCTGAAATGTAGCTTTCAAGTTGGGTCTTATCCAAAGTTGGAGTAACTACTTCTTCTGATTTAGCAGGAGCTTCCGCTACAACTGTATTGTCTACTTGTTTTGTAGTATCCTCCTGAACATTATCTGAGCCAGTATTTTCTTCAGTTGGTTTAACTTTAATCTCTGATGTATCTTGCGGTTGAACAGCAGTCATATCAGCTGATACTGCTCCGTTCCCTAAGAACATGAAAAGAGCAGCAACGGCCACACTAGCTGCACCAAAGCTGTATTTACGAATAGAGTAACGTGTCACCTTTTCACGGTGCAAACGCTCAACGCGACTCATAGAGTTTTTGTTTTCCATTATCGTCTCCTTTTTAAGAAGTATATTTTAGAAATTCACGCGAAACTAGCCGTTTCTTACAACGGCTAATTATTATAGTTAATGTGAATCCTTACATTAACTATTCTACTTTATTTTTGATATATATGCAACTAATTTAATTTGTAATTTTCGCAAAAAAAAAAAAGCGTTTTGGGAATGTAGGTAATTTTCAGAAAATTCCATTTCGCATTTTTTCACATTTTAATGCATGTTTAATTCTTCTATTATTATGCGTTTTGGGTATTGTTTTTTAATAAATTGAAAAAACAGAGTATAAACCTCAGATAAATATGTTTGCCCCCTAAATAAAACATGCTATCTAGTTCGATAACATGTCCATTTCTATTTTATTTACAACAAGGCCTCAAACTCAGCTACTGACATGCCCAATTGCTGGCTAGCAACTTCAGAAGGCAAAAGACCTTGACGGACAATATCTAGGAAGGCAAAGACTCTTCCTTCGACTTTCCCACGCTCTAGACCTTGTTCAACTCCCTCTGCTCGTCCTCGTTCCAGACCCTCAGCTCGCCCACGTTCAAGACCTCGTTCTAAGCCTTTTTCTTCAGCTTGTTCCAAGGCATAGTCCTGTGCTAGCAAGGCTTGTTCTTCGCGTCTGCGCTGTTCACTAAACATTTTCCTGTCCTCCTCGGACCAGCTCTTATAGTCTAGCAGTTGGTCTGCCTGACTGATGGCTCGCTCAGGTTGCTGGGTAAAGGGTTTGTTCCCGAAAAACTCCAACCACGGCTTGCGAATGCTATCCTTGCTGGTTTCTCTGTATTTGTTAAGTTCTTATTTGTGATGCTCTTTCAATAGTTCTTCAAACTCAGAGACAGTCATACCTAATTGCTTACTTGCTACCTCAGCTGTTAAAAGATGTTGATGAACAAGATTTGCTAACATAGCAAAACCACCCTCGGCTTTACCACGTTCAAGACCACGTTCTAATCCTCTTTCTTCAGCTTGTTCCAAGGCATAGTCCTGCGCTAACAAGGCTTGTTCTTCGCGCATACGTAGTTGACTAAACATTTTCCTGTCCTCCTCGGACCAGCTTTTATAGTCCAGCAGTTGGTCTGCCTGGCTGATGACTCGCTCGGGTTGCTGGGTAAAGGGTTTATTCCCAAAAAACTCCAACCACGGTTTGCGAACCTCGTCTTTGCTGGTTTCTCTGTATTTTTTAAGTTCCAAGAACGCCATCTTAACCAGATGGTTTTCCAGACTGTTAGTGCTAGTCTTACAACAAGGCTTCAAACTCAGCGACAGTCATGCCCAATTGCTCACTCGCAACCTCAGCTGTTAAAAGATGTTGGCGAACAAGATTTGCTAACATAGCAAAACCACCTTCCGCCCTAGCAGTTTCCAAGGCATAGTCCTGTGCTAACAAGGCTTGTTCTTCACGTCTGCGTTGTTCACTAAACATTTTCCTGTCCTCCTCGGACCAGCTCTTATAGTCCAGCAGTTGGTCTGCTTGGCTAATGGCTCGCTCGGGTTGCTGGGTAAAGGGTTTGTTCCCGAAAAACTCCAACCACGGCTTGCGAACCTTGTCTTTGCTGGTTTCTCTGTATTTTTTTAGTTCCAAGAACGCCATCTTAACCAGATGATTTTCTTGTCCATTGTTTGTGATGGTTAAGACCTCACCTGTCGTGTCCTCTCGCATGCTAAAACTATGAAAAGCCAAATCATCTGAGAAATAATTACTATCCACAATTGCGATAGCATATACTGGTGCGATGTGTTTGTAGCTCTGGTGGGTATCACCTTCACGTTGGCGAATTTTTTCAAGGTTTTGATTGACCTGACTACATAGATAAGCCCACAAACGATTAATGAAAAAATTCTGATGATGAACTTGTATTTCGATAATAACTTGAGTGCCATTATCCAACTCCGCCAAAACGTCTATACTGGTATAGAAATCCTGAGCCGAGTAGGGTAGAGATGGCAAAACATGAATATTACTTCCCTCCAAAATGGTTACATTTTTGGCTGGTAAGTCCAGCATATCGCGGATAAATTGACAAGTGATTTCTGGATTGCTAAAGATTTTCTTAGCTACCAAGTCATTGGTTGGGCTGATGTCCGGATGTCTTAAAGTCATCCATTTCCTCCTCTTATTATACCACAGTTTTAAATCTAATTTTGCTAGATTCGATGGTTCTATCTATTTATTCGAAAAGGAAATGAATTTGTGAAGATATTTTATCTCGTTTCAACTAAAATATGAGCTTGATCAATCAGCTGTCCATCAACAGTCAGATTCAGATAGAAATCCAAGGTCTTGTCGGCAGCAAAATACAGGGTTGGTATGCTCAAGTCTTTTTTGCTTTCCCCTGTTTGGAATTTAAGGACTTGAATCTCGTCCTGATAGGCGACACCATGGACACCTGTCCCCGGTTGAATCGAAATCTTAGCCTCCAAAGGATTATTACTTTCGCTACGTTCAATCCTAAAATGAAGAGTCTCTCCCTTTGCTACAGCTAGACTTTTTTCTGCAAATGCTAGTCCCTGAACAACTACTTTTCGTGATAAGCTAGGAGTTTTATAGAGGGAAATCTTGGTCAATACGGGCATAGATTGTGACTCTGTAATCATCACGCGCACCTTCTGTGCCTCTACTAGCGGACCTCGCAGGAGACGCTTATGACCAACTGTAAAGCCCATGCCAAATTCTTGCCAGATGCCGTCCACCTCTACTTGCACCTGAAAAGCAGCGATTCGTTGCCCCAGCTTCAAATCTTCTCTTAACTCAAGCACATCGAAAGTTTTAGGCGCCCCTAAGTCGAATTCTAGCTGGATGGGCAGGTCTGCATCGCTTGCCCAAGAGCTAGTCTCAAGGCCGTCTGTCAGATGATGACAGCCAAAGGCTGCGGAAAGTTCTGGACCAGATACCTTGGCTCCCAGAGCCAAATCTTCTTTATAGAGCTCATTGCGATAGGCCGCAAATTCATAAAGTCGTTCAATATCCTTTGCATCAAAGAGCCCAGCTTGATTCGGCGGAATATTGAGTAAGAGAGGTGTGCCCCTCCCCACCGAGTGAAAGTAGATTTCGACCAACTCCTCGAGAGACTTAGGATCCTGATCCTCATGGTAGAACCAGCCTGGCCGGATGGAAACATCTGCCTCTCCGATTGAAAAATCGTGCCTGAGGGATCTCCGTGCTGAAGATAGTCCAACTCTGCTTCTGTTCCTAGTTTGTCAGGATTCACCTTTTGCCATAGGGGATCACCCGCATATCCTCGTTCATTGCCAATCCAGCGAATGCTAGTGCCTTCTGTTGAAAAAATCAAGCAATCACCCTGCAGGTCACGAATGGTTTCAAACCATTTTTCAAATTCATAATTGACCTTTTGTGCGCCCTCTCCTCTAGCACCATCCATCCATACCTCAGCAAATTTCCCTGCATTGCCATAGGCAGGATTTGATAAAATCTCCTTCAACTGTGCCAGATAATAGGCATTATAGTCCGCTTCTCGCTCCACATGATAGAGAGGACTGTGGGCATCCCAGGGTGACAGGTAGACCCCCATATCCATATCAAATTCAGTAGCAGCTTGGGATACTTCAAGGAGCAAGTCCCCCTTTCCATCTCTCCAAGGGCTAGTCTTGACCGAATAGTCTGTATAAGCCGTCGGGTAAAGGACAAAGCCATCGTGATGCTTGACCACCAAAATCAACTTTTTAAAGCCCGTTTCCTTGAGTACACGAACCCACTCACGCGCGTCTAACTTTGTTGGATTAAAGCGTTCAGGCTCCTCCTGACCTGTCCCCCATTCCTGGTCATAAAAAGTATTGGGACCAAAATGGATAAAGGCTGCTAGTTCATCCTCTAAATACGCTAGCTGGGTCTGACTAGGCAAGGGGCCGTGCAATTTTATTTCTCTTATCATACTATTTCCTATCTACACTTTTCTTTACTTTTTTGTCATGTACTTGCAATTCTGTTAACGCTAGAGGGCTTGTCAAGTTTTCAAATCGAAGACGAAGGGCATAGGTTTCCACCTTGTCAAATTCAAAACGGAGCTCTTCATCCTTGTCGATTGAAACTTTTCGGATAGCTGATACAGGCCGCCAATTCTCCTCTTGTTTGAGCAGAGAATCCTTATCCAAATGATTTGGAGTCCGAGGTAAGCTAGGCTCATTCCCTATGTAATAATCAATAAAGGTCGGCTCAACAGCCACATATTCTTGATTTTCAACATAATACAAGGTCAGGTTATCCACAAATCGAGGTTTTAAAATCCCTGCATCTCCAAAAAGAATGCCCACGCTGGCTTGCTCTGACTTGGCAATCCAAGTATTGGCTGTCGATTTCTTCCGAGCAATGACCTTGTCATTGAGATATGAGACTGGGTGATTAGGCTCTGAGTGAGAAGCAAAGACCAGAGGCAGGTTAGACCCTGTCCACTGATTGGAAATAACTTCCCCATCTACACTGGCACCTGTCACATGAATGGTGACTGTTGCTGGCAACTCACAGCCCACTACCTGTCCTGTGAGAACATATTCTCCTACCTGAACATAGATTTGAGGATCGACTTCATCCCAAGTCACCTTGGTCGTATCTCGTCTGCCATCTGATAAGACTAGCTTAACTCGATCTGGTAAATGTGGGGCTTCCTTGACAAGCGTCCAGACCCTTTCAGGCTCAATAGCGCAAATCCCTTGGACACAAACCTGAGCAGAAGCCTTTATATCCAGCCCCTCAAGATGACCAGATACCGTAAATTCATGAAAGCTTTCCAGATCTTCTTCCGAGATTGCCTCCCAAACAACCTTTACTCGTTTTGCACTACCGGACTCATAGTCCACCAAAACTGAAGATGGCAGCTGTGGATAAGTTCCCTTAGCTGTATACAAGCGAAGTGGTCGTACAGAAACTGCTTGCCCTAGTGAGGTATTTTCTGCGACCTGCAAATGAGTTTGATAGGTTTTCCCTTGATAAATAGCACTGATAACCAAGTCGCCTGCAGACAAGCAATGAAGCACTCCCTGCTTAATAATGGCCTGGGCACTACCACTCGTCTCCCAAATCACTTCACTATTCCCCACCTTGTTCACAGGGTTATCCACAGTTTGTGGATAAAGTCCAATGGCTGGGGAATCTCCTTCTTGTAAACCTGTCTGCTTGTCCATTCGAATCTCAAATAAGCGCTGATTTTTTACTGGCTGGCAAACCAAAGCCTCTCCCACTAAGAGATCAAAACTTGCTGGCTCTAGCCCTCTGGCACTAGCCTTTACTCTCACTTGACCTACCTGCTCCAAGCTCTGAACTAAGAGAACACCTCTGCCATGAAAGGCTTTCCGCTTAAACCAACCATTTTTCTGGGCTTTGTAACGTTCACGACTAGCCTGCCTGCCATTATCCACACCCATAATACGAGCAGGGCCTTCAATTTCAAAATGAAGCTGATTAGAAGCACTCGGCACCCAATTTCCAGCTTGGTCCAATACATCAAAATAGAGATATAGGAGGTCTTGTCCATCTGGTTCCAGTTTTGTTTTCTCGGCATGTAACCCGATTTTGGCTGGCTTACCTGCAGTCACCACCCTATCTTCTGCCACAAGCTGACCTTGACGGTCATAGGCCATAGCAGACAATTCTCCTGGTTGATAAGCCAAACGCCATTCGAGATAGAGTTGGTCAGAACTTGCTCCCTCTTGATATTTTCTACCGTCTGAAGTCCATTTCTCCTGAAAAGTCTTCCTGCCTTGAGATTTTCCATTGAGAAATAGCTCTACAGAACTAGCATTTGAATACACTCGAACAGGGATATCCCCATACTTATCCACAACTTGTTGATAACTCTTGTGGATTTCCCAATTCCAGTGGGGCAGGATATGAACCATAGGCTGCTGATCTAGGTCCACCCACTGACTTTGGTAGAGATAATAGTCATTTTTAGGAATCCCTGCTGTGTCTACAATTCCAAAATAAGAACTCTTGACGGGCGTGTCATTTTGGTTGTGCCAAGGAGTCGGCTCGCCGATATAGTCCACTCCTGTCCAGATAAACTGCCCCGCATAGTCTAGCCGATTTCTATCTGCTATCCAAGAAGCCGTCGCTGTCTTCCCCCAAGGAACCCGATCATTGCCATAGTCTGACTGTTCAAAATTCCGCACGCGGCGATTATCCCCAACCCATTCCTTAGCTGGGCGAAAATAGCTGTCACGCGTCCTTGTAGCCGATGAGGTTTCAGATCCGTAAAGTCGCCACTTGGGATGTCTTTTGCGAATCCCATCAATATTATCTTCCGAGTAATTTAAGCCCACCACATCCAGCAAATCAGCAATCTTTTCATGACCTCCAGACCCATCTCCAAAACGGAACTGATCCATTCCCATGGTCACAAAACGGCTATCATCAACCTCCTTAACCCTTTCTAGCAAGCGTTTGATCGTCTTCAATGAATGAGCATCTCCATTTGCTTCGCTGACTTCATTTCCCAAGGACCACATAAAAATCGCTGGATTGTTCTTGCCACGTTCAATCATAGTGCGCAAATCATAATCTGACCAGAAATCGCCTGCTTTCGCTTCTGGATGATTCGCTTCTTCCTCAAAAAAGCGACCATAATCATATTCTTTCTTGCCTCCATACCAGGTATCAAAGGCTTCTTCTTGGATAAGTAGCCCCATTTTGGCAGCCACACCCAGCAAAATACTACTAGCTGGATTATGGGTGATTCGAATCGCATTGACACCCATTTCCTTCATCTGGCGCAAGCGTCTCTCAGCAGCTGACCTGTTTTCCACAGCTCCCAGCGCTCCGTAGTCATGGTGCAAACAAACCCCATGAATCTTCAACCAGCGACCATTTAGAAAGAAGCCCTTATCCGCTTGCCAATCCATATAGCGGTAACCAAAGGTCTCCTCTTCTTCATCAACCAAAATGCCATTTTTGTAAAGGCGTGTCTTTAATTGGTAAAGGTGAGGGGATTCAATATCCCAAAGCAAGGGTTGAAAAATTGATATGGCTTGTTGGAAAGAATATTTGTCCCCAGACTCAATCACTAGAGAGTCTGTCGCCTGCCAGTCTGACAGCTGTTGTCCATCATACCAGATACTCTGCTCCAAATACACCGACACGGACTGAGGTCCATCATTTGAAACCTTACTTATAAGCTGAGTCTCCACCCATCTATCTCTTTGTTCCTTTAGCTTGGGACTTGCTATCTTAATCCCATACAAATCCAGATGAACTGCATCTGTAATCAACAATTTTACTTCTCGGTAAATACCGCTACCAGAGTACCAACGACTGCTAGGTTGCTGATTTTCCACAAAAACCGCAAGCTGGTTGGCCGTCCCATCATTTCTTAGATAAGGCGTGATATCATATGAAAAAGGTGTGTAGCCATTGGGATAATAGCCCAGTACTTGCCCGTTAATATAGACTTGGGCATTCATGTAAACTCCATCAAACAACAAACGCACCGATACAAGACTGACATCTTCTTCCAAGTAAAACTGCGTCCGGTACCAGACCTGACCACCATTTAGCTGACCACCCTCATTTTGCGCTGGCGAATACTGGTCAAAATCATTGTAAATACTCCAGTCATGTGGCACTTGAATAGCCTGCCAATTTTCCCTCTGAAAATCCGGTGCCAAGGCATCTTCTTTCCCCACCTCTTGACTAAAAAACCAGTGATTTCGTAAAACTTCTTCTCTTCTCATACAAGCATTCCTCTTTAAACAAGTCTATCAATTTGACTATATCACAAAACAAAAGCGCTTTCAACAATTCCTCCATCACTCCCTAAATACTCAGAAAAGATTCTATAATTTGTAGAGAAGTCTGAAAATCACTCCATGTTCATACAAACTATCATTTGCAATAAACAATACAAACCTCAAAAGAGACCAAAAAACACCTCTCTGAATGTTCATTCCAGAGAGATGTTCCTTTTGTCTTAACTATTGTAAATCGATTGTCTAAAGTCATCTGAATCTTTGAGATAAGCTTTATAAATCGCTTTTTTCAGTTTTTGCACTGGTGTTTCGATAAACTCAAACTTTTTAGCCGTGGTATTTCCTGCTTTTATCTGGGCTAGTTCAGCTAAAACAGCTTCGTTCATTAGTGATTGTAGTTTTTCTTTACTTGCAATTACTTCTGATTTTCCGTTGTAATTTATCGTAATAGATTTCAGGCTATCTAATTTTGCAACACGTTCATTAATTTGATCTTTTTTGAACTCCGCATATGTTTTTCCTAGAATTTTTTCAAAAATATACTTATCAGATAATGGTTTTCCTGCCGCTTCAGCTTGGTTTTTATATTGATTTGACACATAAGGAACAAATCCTTCATAGTAGCCCAAAGTAGCCATCAATTCAAAGGCTTGTTTTCTAAAGGTGATGTCCCCACTCATACCAGAGTCATTTTGACTAACACCATAAATGGTATCAAACATATCAACAGTATAGTAACCATTTGCTGCAATTTTACCTTTATCTGAAAAACCAGCAATGATATAACGATTGACCAGGATATGATTGTCAATCAAACTATCAATATCTGTCAATTTTTTGGCATCTTCTAAGGTCAGAGCTTGAATCTCCTCACTCTTATGAGTCGGTTTAACTGCTGTATTACGGTAATCTACCCAAGTTCTAGAACCTGTTGAAGGAATCGGCGTTATTTTTTTGAAATAACTCATCTTGTCTTCTGCAGATAAGTTTCTACTTGCCTCTGCTTCTAGGTAATCTAGAGTATAAAGAACATCAAAACTTCCCTTCATGTAAGATTTCAAATCTTCTGCTGTTTTAAATCGATCAGGTGTTCTATTGTAAAATCCATTCTTATCACTCTCATCATATACAAAGTTGAGATTAAAATAAGTATCCTTTTCTGGATTATAGGAGTTTTCAAAAATACCACGCGCATAAAACTCTGCTCCTGTACCATCTCGACGACCGTGATTATTAAACAAGACCGTTCTATCTAGTAAGTGCGTCATTTCATGAGAATAAGTCGCTGAACCTCTATCATCCAAAACCCTATCTATAAAGTAACGGACACCTAATCCATTGGCCTCAGCTCCCACCTTACTTACTGGAGAATAGTAATTCATAGGAGTCATAAATTGGTCGACTCCCTTATCAGCTCCACTACCAGTAGCTGGTGACCAAGTGCTATCAATCTGGGCATTCGAATTACTTGTATATTTCTTCATCGTATCAATAATCAAGCGATTTGTCAGCAACTGATCACGATTTTCTGGTTTTGTTATACGATAAAGAGTATCAACATAGTTGGCTTGTTGTACAGCCGCTTTTTCAATTAAAGACTTAACTCTAGCAAGTTCAGCCTGATACTTAGTTGGATTAGACTGGGCAAGAGAAGTATCTATGTAGGAACCAATATTACCATAGGTAATCGTCGCCATATTACTAATCACGTAAACATTTGGTTCTTTTACATTCAAAAGGCCCAAAATAGCAGCCATATTAGCCTCTTGTTTACGAGGATCCTTTTCCCCAGCTGTCAACTTGCTATACAGCCCCACATGCGCTGAAGGATTTTCCTTAGATGGTTTTTCAACAATCATAGCTTGGCTAGATTTTTTAAGCCAAGTATCCGCATCATCTGACGTAAAGAGTTGGCGATTACTGTCTAAAAATTCCTTCAAGCTAGCCTTACCTGTAATAGTAGATAAATATTTTGTAAATGTTTGAGGACTATTGGTCAATTTCATCTCTTCATAAGACATGGATCCTAATTTTTTCAAACTATCCAAGGCAGTCATTGTCTTATTACCAAATGAACTTGGATTAAAGGCCAGAATATCACGAATATTCGTGTCCCCAAATTGAATATTATAAAAGCGATTGATATAAGACAGTCCCAACAAAATCTGCTCTTTGTATTGCTCAAGCTCTTGTTTGACCTTGCTACGATTTTCAGGGGTATCTCCTATAATTCCCAATGTATGCGAGGCAATCTTTTTGAAACTTGACTCAGCTTGCATCTTCGTCTGATCAAAGCTTTCTTGAATTGACAGTTTTTGAAGATACTCTGTGCGCAACATATCTTTGACTTCTTGGTCAGTGATATTTGGGTGTGTTTTTCTGAGCGCAATTCTCTTTGTTATAATATCTCGAGGATCATAGACAGGCTCCAACTGTGCTTTTAGTTTACTGTCATGTAAGAAGTCTACTGACCTCGCGCTTGTAGTCAGAGCAGACACATCCACAGCATCTTCTCTCTCACTATTTGCTGGAAGAATGTGTGGTTTATCCTCCTGACTACCAACTAAAATAACTCTCGGTTTCATTGGTTTTGTTATTTGACTCACTTCTTGAGGATTAACCAATTCGCCAGTTTGTTCATTGATAGCGTAGGTTCTGGTAAGTGTATTCTCACCAACTTCTCCTTCAGAGGCTACCTTTTCTATATTTTTAGCAAGTGACAAATCCTCTCTTCGCTCCTCAGTAACAGCAATCGGTTGTATTACTTTTTCCACATTACCAACTTGAATCACTTTATCGACTGCTGGATTTACTTGCCTAGTAGTATCAGATACCGTCACCTGACCTGTTGCCTTGTCTAGTTGATAAGTCGTCCTAGTTTCCACCGAACCATCATGCCCTGCAACCGCTACTTCCTGTCGTCTGAACTCCAAAGCAGGATTCACTTGGTAAATCGTTTTATGAGATAGGACAGTAGTTTCAACACTCGGTTTAGTTCCAACTTCTACAACTTGATCAACTTTGTTAGCTACTATTTTGACAGTTTTATTCTCAGAAATATTTCCACTTGCTTGATCTTTAGTATAGGTAGTAGTAACTTGTTCTTGTCCCTCAACACCCGGAATTTTTACTCTTTTAACGCCGTGGTCTAGTTTCTCATTCTTTTCATAAACGGTTTCATAAGGAACAGCTTTGGTCTCCACTTTGGTCTGAGGAAGTTGAGTGTCTTCTTTGTACTCTGGGAGAGCCTCCTGTATCTCAGGCTCACCGGAAACGCCACCTTCATAAGACGGAAGAGATGGCTCTACCGAAGGATCGCCGGAAACACCACCCTCATAAGAAGGAAGGGATGGTTCCACCAAGGATTCGCCAGAAACACCGCCTTCATAAGACGGAAGCGCTGGTTCTACCAAGGACTCACCGGAAACGCCGCCTTCATAAGACGGAAGCACTGGTTCTACCGAAGGCTCACCGGAAACACCGCCTTCATAAGACGGAAGCGCTGGTTCTACCAAGGACTCACCGGAAATACCGCCTTCATAAGAGGGAAGGGACGGTTCCACCAAGGATTCGCCGGAAACACCACCTTCATAAGATGGAAGAGGTGGTTGGACTTCCGGGGCTAGGCTTATACCATTTTCTTGAGGTTCCTTCTCTTTTGTCCCGACCAAAATCACCTGAGCAACTGGTTCACGAAGCACTTCTCTCCCTACTTCATTTCGCGTAACAATACCATCGACAACCCTTACTTCTGTTAAGATTCGTTCTTGTCCCTTGGCACCTTCTATAGAAATTCTTTTTTCTCCCTTAGCCAGAGTTGGGTCAGACTGAAATTGAGTTTCAAACTCTATCTCCCCTATCCTAACTTCCAGTTCTGGCTTGTCTTCAATAACAGTTTTCATTCCTTCATCTGGTACTTTTTTAGACTCAATATTCATACTTTTTTCAGAAGTTGGATTTAAAACAGGCTCAACTGCGTAAGATGGTTGAGGAGATTGCACAAGGTCTTCAGTCGAGCTAAAATGAGATGTAGTCTGTGGTACAATCTTCTTAGATTGAGGTTCTGAACTTTCCTCCTTTTGAGATAATGCTGGCGACTCTACCTTATCAACAGAAAGTTCCTTGCTAGCACTATCTCTTACCAAATAATATCCCGTAAATTCATATCCTTGGACTGTTTCAGGACTTGGTAAAAACTGACCTTCTACTCTCTTAACAAGGACTGGTTGCAATTCTACCAGATTTTCTAAAGCAGAGATGGATGCTCCCAAACCACCAACAGCAAAGACGCTCACAAGGAAGTAAGACGCTCCCTTTTTTCTCTTGATTAAAGTGAAGGAAAGCAATAATAATCCTGCTCCCAAGATAAACATCTCATCATTAGAAAACAGACCTGTTTCTGGTAATCTTGTAGCCAATTTTCGATAGACAAAATAGTATTCTTTTCCCTCTTTTACCTCAATCTTATTTTCTTCAAACCATTGCAACTCAGATTTCAGCTTTTCAGGTAAATCCTGCTCATCCAAGTAATGACTTGAAATTAGTGTTGAAGTCGTTTCTGTAGCCTGTACGGGTTGAGCCCCCATACCAGCAAAAAATAAACTCGTTCCTAGCAAGACCGAGCAAGCTCCTATTGTATATTTTCTCAAAGAAAAACGCTGCTTTCTCTCAAATTGAAATTCTTTCATCCCATATCCTATCATTCATTATTACTGTATAGTTAGTATATCAGAAATAGTTTGTATTCACAAATCTTTCTAGTTATTCACTTATTATTCCAAGTTAAGGGAGACAACATACAATAATTTTTATTTAAATGTATATCAATGTTCTTTGTTTTTCTTAATAAATGCAATACAAAAAGAGCCTGTTGCCAAGCTCTTTGCACTCAATGAAAATCAAAGAGCAAACTAGGAAACTAGCCGCAGGCTGTACTTGAGTACGGCAAGGCGACGCTGACGTGGTTTGAATTTGATTTTCGAAGAGTATTAGTCTATTATTTCTTCTCAGCACGGAGGGCTGACAAGATTTGTGTACGGATATCATCTACACCATTTGGAGTATTTGGTAAAAAGATAGTTTGGTTTCCTTTAGAAGCAAAGGTATTCAAGGTATCCAAATACTGGTTAGTCAAGAGAATAGACATGATTTGTTCTTCTGTCATGCCAACATTGGCTTCCTTGAGTTCGGTGATAGACTCTGCCAATCCATCCACAATCGCCTTACGTTGTTGGGCAATCCCCACACCATGGAGCCGGTCTTTTTCTGCTTCGGCTTCAGCTGCAGTGACGATTTTAATCTTGTCGGCTTCCGCTAATTCTTGCGCTGCGACCCGCTTACGTTGCGCCGCATTGATTTCATTCATGGATTGCTTGACTTCTGCATCTGGTTCGACCTTAGTAATCAAGGTTTTCACGATAATATAACCGTAAGTTGTCATTTCTTCCGCTACTTGATGTTGAACTTCAAGGGCAATCTCATCTTTTTTCTCAAACAATTCATCCAAGGTTAATTTTGGAACAGAAGAGCGAAGGGCATCTTCAATATAAGATTTAATCTGAGATTCTGGACGCATAAGTTTATAGTAGGCATCTGTCACGCTCTGCTCGTTGACACGGTACTGGGTCGCTACATTCATCATAACGAACACATTGTCCTTGGTCTTAGTCTCAACCACAATATCGCTTTGCAACAAGCGCAACTGAATCCGCGCTGCAATCGAGTCAATTCCAAAAGGCAAGCGAATATGAATACCGCTATTGGCAACCTTTTGGTATTTCCCAAAGCGTTCAATAATCGCCACCGACTGCTGACGAACCACATAAACTGTACTCAGTGTGACTATCACCAATAGGAGCACACAAACCACCACAAAAATCATCAAAAATGTTGCCATTATCGTGACCTCCATCATTATTTTTTCCTGTATTATAGCACATTTAAAGAAGGTTGTGCAGTTTTTACTGCGATTTTTCCTGAAATGTCAATAATTAGAGGTGAATTGTCACATTGTCGTCTGATTTCTTGCTAAACCAACTGGTAAAGAATTAGGTGCACCGTGCTAGTTCTATCTAACTCCGTTGATTATCAACATACTATCTGAGCTTTTCAAGTCGTGGACAAAGAACCGAAACAAGTAACGGTTAATCTCTTTAAAAGACTCACAAAAAACATCATTGAAGTGAACCGCACTCCAATAGTTCAAGCATTAAGCATTGTTGATGATCCAAATTTAATGTGATATACTATTTTTGTCATCGGTTACCGATTACGTTCCTTACGGTTCGTGAGAGGAGGTGAAACTAATGAGCCTTATCATAGAGCTCGCTCTTACTATTATAGCGGACGTCATAGCAGGAATTATCTTGTATTTCGTCTGCAGATGGCTAGATAGTAAGGACTAGACCGAGTGACTAGCCTATCAACACCCGTTAAATCGCTAAGATACGTCAAAAAAGCCCTTAACTATCGCACTAGTTAGGGGCTTTGGTGTTCTAATGAACCTTATCAATTAACTACATTCTAGCATATAAACCCCGATATTTCAAGAGTTTTATTTATTTTTTAAATTCCTTAGGTAGCTGAAAGGTCTATAATGAAGTTTGCCATCTAGTATCCAAAAACCGACTAGCTCTTATGAACTAGTCGGTTTCTCATCAATGCGCCAACATTTCTTGGGCGATTTCTTGGCCAGATAGGTTATCTGGGTAATAGGTTGGCCAGTTATCCATTTCTTCAAAGAGGGCTTCTTGGCTTGTGCCTCCAAAGAAGATATGGAAATGTTCTGCCTTAACTGGGGCGATATTGTGGTCGCTAAACTGAACATACTTGAATTGTCCAGCGTCCGCATCTGTCGCTTCAAAGAGGAAACGCACGCCACGATTGCCTTTCTTGTAAGTCAAGATTTTCTTACCAACATACTTGTAAGTATATTTCTTGCTTTGTCCACCTTGAACAAATTCCATAGTGTTATCAGTGATATTAATCTTAGTCACATCTGTCTGATAGCCTTTTGTATAGTAGGCCTTGTACTCAGCCTGGGTCATCTTACCAGTCAACTTAGCCTTGTAGTCAAAGACTTGATCAAAAGTACCATCTTCAAGGAAAGGATAAACTGATTGCCAGTTACCTGCATAGTCACTCAAGGTGCGGTCTTTGACGTCTGCATCCTCGAAGTAACCATTTTGAACTGTCTTGGTATCCTCTGCCTTTTCAGGCTCAATTGCTGGGCCTTCTTGGTCTGTTGTTTGTTTCAGAGCCTTGAGGTTTTTCTCCATAACGGAGATGTAGTTTTCGCCAGCCTTGGTATCCTCTTCTGTCAGACTTTCCAAAGGATTAAGGACATCTGTTTTGACACCTGCCTCTTTTGAAAGTGTGTTAGCAAGGGCTTGTGAGGCATTTTCTTCAAAGTAGATATAGGCAATTTTATTTTTCTTAACGTACTCTGTCAATTCTGCCAAGCGAGCTGCTGATGGCTCTGCATCTGGAGAAAGGCCTGAGATTGCGACTTGTTTGAGTCCATAGTCCAAGGCGAGATAGTTAAAGGCTGCGTGTTGCGTTACAAAGCTCTTTTGTTTGGCTTGAGACAAGCCTTCTGCATAATCCTTATCCAAGGCTTGTAATTTTTCGATATAGGCAGCTGCATTCTTCTCAAAAGTCTCTTTTTTATCAGGATAATCTGCTGACAAGCTGTCACGGATGTGCTCTACTAGTTTAATGGCACGAACTGGTGATAACCAAACATGGGGATCGTACTCATGGTGATGGCCTTCTTCTCCATGGTCATGGTCTCCCTCTTCTTCCTCACCACCTGGCAAAAGCAACATATCGCCTGTCGCCTTGATGGTTTTGACCTTTTTCTTATCCAAGGTATCTAGCAATTTAGGAACCCATGTTTCCATGTTTTCATTTTCATAAACGAAGGTATCTGCATCTTGGATTTTGGCAACTGCCTTGGCAGACGGTTCATATTCATGGGGTTCTGTACCAGCACCGATTAGGAGCTCTACATTAGCCGTATCTCCTGCGACTTGCTTGGTAAATTCATAGACAGGGTAAAAGCTTGTCACAATATTTAGTTTGCCATCTGCCTGCTTTTGATTGGAACAAGCCACTAAAAACAAGGCACATAGACTGGCGAGTAATAAGCTAATTTTTTTCATGTTCATCTCCTATTTGATAAAACGTCTTACTAAACTAATGAGTAAAAAGACAGTTACAAAAATAATGGTAATACTTGCACTTGCAGGTGTTTCTGCATAGTAGGAAATGTAAAGTCCTGCTACCATTCCCAAAAATCCAATAGCACTGGCAAGCAACATGACCGATTTAAAGTTTTTTCCTAGACGAAGGGCAATACTAGCTGGCAAGACCATAATGGTCGATACCAGAAGAGCTCCCGCAGCTGGAATCATAAGGGCAATGGCCACCCCCGTCACCATGTTAAAAAGAATGGACATGGTACGAACAGGCAAGCCGTCCACAAAGGCCGTATCCTCATCAAAGGTCAGGATATACATCGGACGCAAGAAGAGGAAGGTCAAAATCAAAACAACCGCCGCAATGACAAAGAGGGAAATGACCTGTTCCTCGCTAATCGTCACGATTGAACCAAAAAGGTACTGGTCCAAACTCATAGAACTAGAGCTTTTGCCCTTGCTCATGACAATCAGAGAAACAGCCAGACCTGTTGACATGAGGATAGCTGTCCCGATTTCCATAAAGCTCTTGTAAACTGTACGGAGATACTCCAGAAAGACCGCCGCAATCAAGACAATAGCAATAGTGGAAATAGTCGGCGAAATCCCCAGAACCAGCCCAAAGGCTACACCCGAAAGCGAGACGTGACTGAGGGTATCACTCATCAGACTCTGACGACGCAAGATAAGGAAGGTTCCAAGAACTGGCGAGAAAAGACTTATGGCAATAACAGCCAGAAAGGCACGTTGCATAAAGTCATAAGATAATAAACTAAGCATGGCCCACCTCCTGATCATTCTCATGGACGTTGAAACAACGCCATGGCGAATCTTGGTTACGAACTAGATGAATATTGCGGTCCGCATAGTCCTTAACTTCTTCAGGATCATGGGTAATCATCAAAACAGCCTTACCATGATGATGGGCGCTGTGGTGCATGAGTTCGTAAAATTCATTTTTACTTCCTGCATCCATCCCCGTTGTCGGCTCATCTAGGATAAACACATCTGGATCCGAAGCAAACATACGCGCAATCACCGCTCGCTGCTTTTGGCCTCCAGATAGAGAACCCAAGCGTTTGTCTCTGTGTTCCCACATTCCAACTGAGTCCAAACTGGCCTTGATATGCTCCTCATCATGAGCATTCAAGCGACGGAACCAGCCTTTTCTCGGATAACGACCAGATTTGACAAATTCATAAACCGTACTTGGAAAACCAGCATTAAAACTGGCAATTTGCTGAGGCAGGTAGGCAATTCTCAATTTCTTACCTTGCGTATTTGTCTTGGAAATAGTCACCTTACCAATGCGTGGCTGAAGGATTCCAAGACTGGCCTTGATGAGTGTCGTCTTAGCTGCCCCATTCTCCCCTGTCAAGGTAACAAATTCTCCACTATCAACACTATAATTGATATGTTCAAGAACAGGCTCCTTATCATAATAGAAGTATAAATCCTCTACCGTAATATATCTCATTATTTGATTTCTCCTACTAAAGCAGTCAAAAACCGCTGAATCACTTTTTGTTCATTTGGAGTAAACTGAGTCGCCACTTGTTCATAGGTTAAAAGTGTATGTTCATGGTGATGATGGTGCTCCTCAGCGATTGGACGAGCCAAATCAGTCAACTGATAAAAAATCACACGCGCATCCTTAGGATCTTTAGACGTTTCCAACATCCCTTCCTTGACCAAAGACTTAATGGCCTTGGTAACTGCCGCCTGACTGACATTGAGACGACGGGCCAACTCTGAATTTGTTAAAGATTCCTCTGACAAAAGCATGAGAATGTGCTCCTGAGTATTGGTCAGGGCCACCTCGCTAGTGCAATGACCTATTAGAATCTCATGCTGATTTTCTGCCTGCAAAATTACCTCATTTAAAAAGGCATCAATATCCTTCGCTAGCTGTCTCATATCTGACTCCTTTCCTTTTGGATTTCTCTTTTTTAAGAGAAAAATACTATTCTTTGGAATTTTATTTACCAGTTAATTATATCACAAGCAAAAAAAGAGTCAAGGGAAAGAGCTATAAAAACGTTTCCCTAGACTCCTATAGATTTGAAATTTAACTTATTTTTGCTGTGATTTTCGACTTACAAAGATACCTGCTAACCCTGCGACCATTCCCATGAAAAGCAAGAAAATAGATTGTTCACTACCTGTATTTGGAAGAACTTTTTCTGAAACGACTTCCTTCTTGCTAAATTGACCTGCCACCTCATAAGAAACTTTCACAGTAGTATTTGCATCACCTGTAGCTGCATCCGTTTGAGAAGTTTCTGTAGGTAGACTAAAGTTTTTAGAATCGACAGAAATCGTCCGTGAGTTTGGATTAATCTTTTCATACTGACTCAAATCAGCGGTTTTCAAATATTCTTCAAAGGCTGCATCCATAGAAGGACCTTCTTCTCGTGCATCACCTAACATAGTGTAGCCATCGCCTCCTGCAGCTAGGAAATCATTGGTTGCGAGATAGTAGATTTTTGCGAGATCAAGGAGCTCATAACGACTAGTCGCGCGATTTTTAACCTGGATTGCCAAAACACGTTTGCCTGATGGTAAGTTAGTATCATAGTAGACCTTCACACCTGAAACTTGCAAGAAGCCACCACTTGGTTCTAGCAATGGTTGTCCGTTCTCATCCAAGACCTTCTTGCCATCCTTATCGACCTGCAAGATAGATCCGAGTGATTTTTCAAACATATCCAAAACTTGTTGCCCAGTCACTTGGATTTGTGAGATGGTATTTCCAAATGGAAGAACGGCAATGACATTTCCTTTCGTAATCGGTTTGCCTTTTGCAATGGTTTCACGCAAGCCACCACCATTTGTCACAGCGATGTCTGTCGGATGGCTAAATCCTGTCTGACCGTACTGATAGAGGGAGTCTGCTACGACGTTTCCGAGGTTGGTTTCACGAACCCGAACATTTTCACGATCTCCGTTGAGTTCTACAGGGCTGTTTGAAACGACTTCAACAGCATTTTCAGCATCGTATTTTTGTTTAATGTCTTTGACTAGTTTTTCAACTGTTGGATTTGATGGTAGTTTTTTGGCATCAGCAGCCGCAATCTGAGTTGGATTTCCCAAAAGCTGGCGTGATTTGTAGGTGATTTTCCCTACATTATGAAGGTAGCTTCCTGTCTGGCTATAGGTAACATTTTCCCCATAGGTTGTTGATTCTACTGTATGAGAGTGAACATCGATTACTGTTACGCGTTTCCCTTTCAAACGAGGATTTTTAGACAAGGCTTCTGCCAAAGTTGAACCACGCCATTCGACTGGTGTTGTCGTATCTACACCTAAGTGAGCGAGGACGACATAGTGTTTGTAGTCCTTGCCTTCGGAACTTGACTTGGCTTGCACTTCTTCAATAACCTTATTCACCTCTGTGATTGGATCTGTAAAGGTTACCCCTTTGACATTTTTAGGGTGAGTTTTGGTAGCTGTTTCCGGTGTTGTCACGCCAATTACAACAAACTCATCACCTTCCACAGTCTTATCTTTGTCAACGATTGTAGAAGATTCAAAGAGACGGGTACCATTGACATAGGTATTTGAGCTAAGTAATGGGAATTTCAAGATTTCCTTGTATTTCTTAGCTTCATCTAAACCAAAGTCAAACTCATGGTTTCCTACTGCCATGGCATCATACTGCATCTGATTGAGAATTTCGGCGCGTGCTTCACCCTTTGTAGAGTTGGAAATCGGTAAACCTTGGAAGGCGTCTCCAGCATCTACGACGAGAGTATTTTGATTTGATTTCGCGCGTTCCTGCTCGATAACAGTCGCTAGCTTGGCATCTCCAATAACGCCCTTTTCCTCTACGATACGACCATGAACATCATTGGTGTGTAAGATAACGGTGTCTTTTTCTTCGTTTTTAGTAGACTCAACAGGAGCTTCCTTTGCTTCCTCAGAAACAGTAGGTGTGGGAGTCCCCGACTCTGTTGTTGGAGCCGCGGGAGCTACTACAGCAGGTGACTTCTCTATAGAACTAGCCGTTTCATCAGCATAAGCATGCCCAGCCAATAAGACTGGGACCAATAGGGCTGACGATAAGACAGGTAACAAGAAACGTTTATTCATTTTTAAATCCCTTTATTTTTCTCATTCATACTATATTATACGCTATTTACAAAATTTTTGAAACTTTCAACATATTTTTTACTAAAATATTCGTAATTTAACAAAAAAGCCTGAACTGAAAAATTCAAGCTTGAATCAATTTATTGAAATTCTTTGACATCTCCATCGTATGTCGCCCAGTCTTTGCTGAAAAAGCGCTCATTCAGATGGTAAGTCGGAGCTGGTGTGGGATTGGATAGGAAAGGATCAACTGCCTTGTCAAAAGCTAACCAACCCAACCAACCAAGGTGAATGGTATCCTTCATAAAGAAAGGCTCCCCACCATCTTTAGAAAAATCTGCTATATTGGTAAAACCTTGACTTTCTAACTGATAGCGAATCTTCTGTACCGTTTGTTGGTACATATTTTCATCCAATCCTGTAAAATCCATCCATTTTTTATTTACGGGAGGAATCACAAACATTACATTGACCTTTGATTTGGCAAACTGATTTAGAACTAACTGCAAGTCACTGTACTCGGATGATTTAAGGTAATTATAACTAGTCTGTGATCCTTTTAACTTTTTCAAATAGTCTCTGATTTGTGTATCATAGAAATGATTATCTATACTAAATTCATTATTAGAAGTATTTTTTTCTGCATCTGCTTTGACAGCATCTTCTATTTTTTGATAAGAAAACTGGTCTGGAATAGTATTCAAATATTTATCAACATGTTCTTTATATTTCAACCACTGTCTGATTGAGAACTGTCCAAAAAAATTTGCTTGTTTCTGATTGATTAGAGCGCTAATCTTTATACGAATATGATCGAACTCTGAAAGAGACTCATTATTAGCAATTTTTTGTATTATATCTTTCATTGATACATTTGGAAACTGTTTTAATAATCTCTTAGATGCATGCTGACTACTAATATCTCCTGATTGATTTTCTAAAAAGGAAGTTAATTGGTCACTATTAAAATACGATTGAAATACTGCAGATTCATAATCTTTTTCTGTAAACCATTGGGGAGATATAACAAATACGACTTGCTTATTCTCTATTTCTGGCAACATCTGTTGCATTCCAAAATACTGGTTTAGCGATGCAGCTCCACTCTGTCCTAAAAGATAAGGACGATAGGAGCGATTGTATTTCTCAGCCAATACTGCAGGATGAGCACCATCAAAACGAAGCCACTCACTTGAACCAAAGAAAGGTATAAATCGGATAGAAGTATCAGACAAAGCTTTTGATTTTTGATTTCGTTCTCTAAAACTTTCTGCAGTAACAGAAGCTGCCGAATGCTTTTCAGATACAATGTCATGTCTAATACTTGCAGGATAATAGCATATAACCAAAATAACCAACAAGCCAGCTATCAAGACCGGTCCGAAGATCATCCATAAGCGTTTAAGCATTTTGTAGCTCCACAATGCCAGCTATGATTTTATTGG
The DNA here is from genome assembly GCF_002096835.1 of Streptococcus mitis. Classification (GTDB taxonomy): domain Bacteria; phylum Bacillota; class Bacilli; order Lactobacillales; family Streptococcaceae; genus Streptococcus; species Streptococcus mitis_W. The sequence goes on from NZ_NCVG01000023.1 coordinate 483,021, forward strand.
CTGTATTCCAGTCGTCGCGACCAAACTCTGTTACAGGGACGCGAATGTCAAAACGGTTTTCAATCTCCACAATCAACTCAACCGTGCCCATGCTATCCAAGACACCTGCATCAAAAAGATCTTCATCCATCATGTCAGAAACATCTTCCATAAACAACTCATCAATAATTTCGATAACTTCTGATTTGATATCCATATTTTATTTCCTTTATTTTTTAAACCATAAATCATTCAAGAATCCAGAAAAGATTAAGAATGACAGCATGACGACATGGAAGGTGACAACCATGCCAAGCAACTGAATCCAGCGATTCTCAGGTAGAGCAGGCTTCCCTGCTTTTTTCCGTTCCTTATTGAGCGTTTTTTTCTTGCGAATCCAAGCATCATTGATGACCAAGCCTAATCCATGAAAGAGTCCATAGGCGATATAGTACCAGGTCACGCCATGCCAAAATCCCATAATCAGCATATTTACAATATAAGCCACGCTTGAGGTTACATTGCGATTCTTAAAGACCTTCTTTCTAGTCAACACCATGACCATTCGCATAAAGACAAAGTCACGGAACCAGAAAGAGAGACTCATATGCCAACGATTCCAAAATTCCTTTAAATCCCTTGATAAAAAGGGCTTATTAAAGTTGATAGGGCTACGAATTCCCATCAAATTTGAAATGGCTAAGGCAAACATAGAGTAACCTGCAAAGTCAAAGAAAAGTTCCAGACCAAAGGTATACATAACTGCCAAGGCATAGTGGTTAAAGAAGCCACCTGACTGCAGGGCTAGATTCTTCAGAGGAGGGAGTAAGGTCTCTCCTAAAATATGAGCTAGGATAAACTTGTACAAAAATCCCCACATGATATAGCGAACAGATTCGTCCAACATATCCAGCAACTCATCCCTCTCAGGAATGGTCTGATAATTTTCATTAAAACGCTTAAAGCGATCGATTGGACCACTTGAAAAAGTCGGCATGAAGAGAAGGAAACGGAGGAATTCCCAGAGGGTAAAATCCTTAATCACTCCATCTCTCAGCTCGATGATAATTCCAACCGAACGAAAGGTCAGGTAAGAAATTCCCAAAAATCCAAGCAAAGACTGCGTTCCATTGATAGCTGGCTGCACCTTGACAAAGATAATCGGCAGCAGGGACAGAAAACTAACTAGGTAGAAAACCCACTTACCATCCTTACTTTTTCGATAGTGCTTATAGAAAAGCAAGAGCAATATTTCCCAGCACAGATAAATGCCCAAGGCAGCCAATTGATTGGTCTTCCCACCTACCAGCATGGTAACGATAAAGAAGAGACTAACCAATACCTCATACCAGGCAAAGCGTTTCTTGAAAAAGAGGCCGATAAAGATGGGCAAGGTTGCAGCAATCACATAGACAAAATACTGAGGATTGCCGTATGGCTCTAAATGAGGAAGCTGTTTAAAAAACTCCATCATCTCCTATTTACCTCATTAATCAATCCTTTGATATCAATTTTTCCATTTGGAGTCAGTGGCAAACTGTCTCGATAAAGGAATTTGGACGGCATCATATAAGACATCATAATATCTGTCAAGTCTTCCTTAATGGCCTTGGTAATATCGATATCACGCTCAAACTGCTCACGAACACCATCTTTTAAGATGACATAGGCTAGAAGATTTTGCACCTTGTGGTCTTTATTATAGCGCGGTACTGCAACAGCAGACTCGATAAAGCGAGACTTATTGAGGTTTTGAGAGACATCTTCTAACTCAATGCGGTAACCGTTGAACTTAATCTGGAAGTCCATGCGTCCGCCGTAGAGAAGCAAGCCCTCATCTGTCATGGTTCCCACATCACCTGTGTGATAGGCTGGCAGACCTTCAAACTCAAAGAAGGCTTCTGCTGTTTTTTCAGGATTATTCATATAACCTTTTGAGACGGCCGGTCCTGAAACAATGATTTCTCCCTGTTCACCATTTGGCAGTTTATTTCCTTCCTCGTCAATGATAAAGGTTGGAGAATCAGCCTTGGTATAGCCAATTGGTAGACGTTTGAGATTCGCTAGCATCTCATCTGTCACGGCAACTGCTGACAGGGCCACTGTCGCTTCTGTTGGGCCGTAAGCATTGATAATACGGGCATTTGGGAAACGCTCACGTAGTTTTTGAGCCGTTTTGACCGTCAATTCTTCTCCATCAAAGTAGAAATGCGTGATACCAGGCATTTTCTCGCTATTAAAGTCTTCAGACAACATGGCCATATCCGCAAAAGAAGGCGTTGATGTCCAGATAGCGATTGGCAATGAAAAGATGGTCGCAAAGAGTTGCTTAAAGTCCTGAGTAATAGCTGAAGGAAGAGCGAAAAGTGTACCACCAAGTGCTAATGTCGGTGCCCAGTACATGACAGACAGATCAAAAGAATAAGGTGGCTGAGCCAGCATTTGCGGACGACTTGGCGTCGCAAATTCCTTATCCGTAATCATCCAGTTGGTAAAACTGAGGAGGTTATCATGGGAAATCTGTACTCCCTTAGGCTTACCAGTTGTACCAGAAGTAAAGATAATGTAGTAGTTATCATCACCCTTGACTGGATGCGTAATCTCATAACTAGTCCCTTGAGCAAAGGCTTCTTGAACCTGAGCTAGAGTCATCATTGGCGTAGAAACCTGCTCCAATGGAAAGTCTGAGATAGCAATAATCAAGCTTGGCTCTGCTACTTCTAAAATAGCCGAAACTCGCTCCAAGGCTGAATGGCTGTCAATGGGAATGTAGGCATGTCCTGACTTAGTCAGAGCTACAAAAGTTGCCAACATTTCATATTCTTGGCCACCAAAAACAACCACAGGAGACTTCTCTGGTAAATCCAGTTGGTCGATGGCTGCAGCTAAACTATCCGAATCAGCCTTCAAATCTCCATAAGTGTGTTCCTGCCCCAAAACATTGTAAACAGGATAGCTAGGCTGTGTCTGAGCAAAATGCTCAATGGTTTCAATCATATCTACGATTGCTTTATTTGACATAATAAGGATTCTCCTTCAAGTTAAAATTCATTATAGATAAAGCTTCCTTGACCCTGACCAAGATAGCTAAAGAAGTAAAGCAGCCCTAGAAAGATAAGAAAATACAAGGCTGTCCGACCAAGAAATATGTACAATTCTTTTCTCTGTTTCATCAAGAAAAACCATTCATTTCTGTAATTTTCGCTAAAATAAAATCAATTTCTTACTAATTTATTTTTCTGCTATTATACCACTTTATAGACTAGTTTTTCAATTGTTTACCCGTCTATTTTCACTACGTTTCAGTAACATTAATTTGTTCCATATGATTCTTTCTAATGATAGCTTGAATGCTTTTCAGTATAGATTATATGGGGGCTACAACAAAGTAGGCTCCATACTACCTATAGAGGATTTCTCCACTATAAATATTATAGAGCCCTATCTTATGTCTCACTTTATCGGTGCAGTTCCCTTTATCTAGAGATTTTTATAGTATGTAATCCTAGAATTCACTATAGATAAATTCTTGAATGTTCGAAAAATCGGTCACAAAACAATAAATCACGATGCTTAAGATAACCGTATAGAAAAATAGCGTCCACAAGATTAAACGGTGTGTGTTAGTTATCTTGGTTTGCAAATTTGTAAAGTTCTTTTTCAACTTCCATCCATCCTTTCACTCCAACGTGCATCACGTCAAATAAAAAGTAATTATCATACTCTCTGTTTCCATAATTTAATACCTTTGCACCATGACTTTTTGCGACATCTTCTATTTTTTTATAAGTTTTCTCTCGCATCTCTCTTGAGACACCTGTGTAGTCATTCCATTTCCCATTTACTGGAAAAATAATGACTTCAACTTCAATTCCCAATTCCTTGGCAACTGTCAAGAAAAGTTCCATATCTGAATACTCTGGTGACTCCAGATAGCTCAAATCTTTATTAGAATCTTTCAAAGATACATAGCGATCTTTTAAGTAGGTATTGTAGTAATTATTATCAACAGCATAGTCATTGTTATCTGTTTTCTTTTTGACCTCTTCTACAAACTGATCCGTCAGTTTCTCCCAATCATAGTCTGGAGTTTTATCTCCTGATAAGGGATAATCTGATTTCTCATGATTTTCATAAAATTTTCGTTTGAGCTTAAAAGAATATATCACGTTATCTAACTCTAATAGTTTTTTATCAACAATGGTTCCTTTCCCATCTATGAAATAACTTTTGTATTTTTTGTAGATGTCATTTTGTTGCTTGTTCCCCTTGGTAATCTCAATAATGCGATTGATTAGTTTTTCTTTTGTTTCCTTACTAATCTTGTCATTATCTAGCATGTGGAAAATATGTTCTTGAGAAGCCTTGTTCAAAAATGCATCTTGATGGGTTCCATCTTTTTCAAACCACTGAACAGACTCTACTATAGCCACTCTTCTCTTACTCATAGATCCCTCAATAGAGCCTAAGGTTGTTGCCTGAATGATATTTTGGGAATAACTAGTCCCAATCTGCATTATATTAAAATCGTTATAGTTAAAAATTCTATTAGGATGATAATCTTCATCCTTTGTCGCAACCAACTCAGATGATCCCAATAAAACCAGTGTGTTGGGAGTGATATTACTTGTCAGAATATCTCTACTTTTATATTTTTCATACGAAGTGCTATAGCGAATACTGTTATCCTTAACTGTATAATAATCATCAATCTTCTTGATATATGTCACATTTAAAAGGGCAAGCGTCGCAATTACGAGCACAAGCGATAACAAAAATGCTTTTAATTTAATCATCTCGTTTCATCCTATCTCTTCGATCCATCCGATTTCTTTTCTATATCCTATCTCTTTAAAATCGTAAGTAAAATTTTATAGGGTTCACCTGAAAAGATAAAGAAACCAATCATAACCAAGTTCATAGTCACAAACCAACTTAGTAGCTTATACCAATTTTTGTTTTTATTTTTCTTATAAAAACTGCTTTTCTTTTGATACACTTCAAATCCAGCCATCAAGACACCATGATAAAAACCATAAACAATGTAACTTATACTGAGACCATGCCAAAAACCCATGACCAACATATTGACCATATAGGCGTAGGTTGCATTGTGTAGTCTATTTTTAAACCATTTTTTCCTGATGGCCTGCATCAATACTCTTGAAAATACAAAATCCCTCAGCCAAGTCGACAAGGTGATATGCCATCTGGTCCAGAAATCCTTGATATCAACACTCAAGAAAGGTTTGTTAAAGTTCATCGGTGTCTGAATACCTAAAATATTACTACTTCCAACGGCCATTAGACTATAGCCTGCAAAGTCGAAGAACAGATACAAGGTATAGAGGTACATATACTTGATTGAGTAAACGACTGTGCCAGTATTATTTAGAGTGAGTAACATCTGGTAAACATAGGTTGATAAAACAACCTTGTAGAGAAGGCCTAGAACGATACGATAAATACCGTCCCCAGCTAACTCCAGATACTCTTTCCGAGGCATGACCTCGTTTATCTCTTTTAAAAATCTCCTACTCCGATCAATCGGACCAGCACTAACTGTTGGGAAAAAGAGCAAAAACTGTAGATAATCTTTTACACTGATTTTTTCTTTGATCAAGCCATCCGATATTTCTAGCATGATCTGAATGGTCTTAAAGGACATGTAAGAAATTCCAATAAAGGCCAACAAATGCAGAGAAGTCAGGGCAAAGACTTTATTAATCACCAAAGGAAAAATAGAAAGGAAAACCAGAGGTTTCAGCCGCTTTGTTTCTATCCTCTGTGCTATGAAAACCAGAAAATATTGATAAATTACAAAGGAGATTAAATAGACAATCATTGCTCTACTCTTACCATAAATAGCTACTGCAAATAAGAGGGAGAGCGTCAAAATATAGTAGTCCTTACGTTTTTCAAAAAAGTTTACTACAAAACCAATCAATAAAACTACAAACAAAAGAAGGAAAAACTCATTCCCCTCGAAATAATTCATACCCGTCAAACTCCTTTTTTCTTTTTCTCATATCATGATTTATCTTTTTAGGATTAGTTCCTATCATATTACCAAGAATAGTTAACTTTATTCATTATATCATAATTTAAAAACTATAAATACTTCTATTATCTAATTTCTTAAAATAAAAAATTCAAATAACTCTTAAAACTGAATTCCAATAATGAGACAAAATTATTCACACAATAAATAAAATTCAAGAACAAAAAATTGATGAAGGGACCAGTGAAGAATTCTGCCTTTTTAGCTGAAATAGTAATCAGCACCAGTATATAAACTTAAAAAATCAAAACGACCAAAATGAAGTGAGAAAGTGCTCCTTATTTTAGTCGTTTTTGTAAGTTATGTTTATTGAGGTATGAATAATTGAGTTTTAATATCTTAGAAAAGTGAGAATACAAGCACGGCCAAGGCTGCACCGATAACAGGTCCCACAACTGGAATCCAAGCATAAGACCAGTCTCCGTCTCCCTTGTTTGAAATTGGCAAAATGCTATGCATGATACGAGGTCCAAGGTCACGCGCAGGGTTCAAGGCATAACCTGTTGTTCCACCTAGTGATAGACCGATACCGACAATCAAAGTCCCCACTGCGAAGGTTCCGATACCTGCCTGAAAATCGTAAAGACCCAAAGCAAAGATTGTCAAGACCAATACAAAAGTTCCAAGGATTTCACTAATCAAGTTTGATACAGTATCTTTGATAGCTGGTCCTGTGCTGAAAGTAGCCAAAATATTTCCTGCATTTTCTTCTGCCTCATAGTGAGGTTTGAATTGCAACCAAACCAAAATCTGACCCAGCATAGCCCCTGCGAACTGGGCTAATATATAAGGGAATACTGATGCCCAAGGTAAACCACCTTTTAAGGCTACACCAATAGTCACAGCTGGGTTTAAATGAGCTGGACTGAGCTTGCCAGATACAAATACTGCAACCGCAACTGCAATCCCCCAACCCATGGTAATCACAATCCAACCTGAGCTGTTGCTCTTGGTTTTTGGAAGAACCACACCAGCAACAACACCATTCCCTAGAAGAATCAGGATTAAAGTCCCTAGAAATTCTCCAAATAATTCATTCATCATCTTTCTGTCTCCATTAAAAAGAAGGGGCGGGCGGCAAGGAATGCTGCCCTCCACCTCTTTTATTTTTTCTTAATTTTTTAATTCTGCTAAATCGTTGTTAGCGAGAGCCGCTTCGACATCCGCACGGTAGCCTGCTTTTTCTTCTTCTGACCAATCATAGAATCGTCCCATTTCATTCAAAACTGGCTCAACGATGCTATCCAAGCTATCACGCATAAAGAGCATATGGTTGGTACGACGAAGGAGGAAGTCAACTGGGCTAAGTGCCAACTCATTGCGCATTGCATAGTGAAGGGACAAGGTATCTGCCAAGCTGAGTCCTGGCGCTTGTTCCAAGCTGTGAGCAAGGGCAAAGACTTTCGGTGCATTTGAACCGTAAAGATTTGCTAAGTAATGAGCTTCCTTGCTATCCAAACCACGTGACACTCCAAGTTGCGCAAAGGCTTCGATTTCTGAGTCCACATTTGCTGGGTTCAATTCTCCACCTGAAACAGGGTAAGTCTTAGAGTTGATCAGTTTAAAACTGCGGTCAAATTCTGCTTTGAGGATGTCAACCACGCGCTCCATAGCTCCTTCAGCCATCTTACGGTAGTCTGTGATTTTACCACCAGCAAGGGTCAAGAGACCATTGTCATCACGGTCCAAACTTGAACCACGAGAAACTGCAGATGGATCCAAATGTTTCTCAGATGTGCTGCTTTCAAGCTTGCTGACAGCAGACTCAACATCTTCACGCGTTTTTTCTTTAGAGAGATAAGATTCAACAGTCGCAATCAAGTTGTTAAAGCTTTCGTCGCTAATGGTTCCGTTATTTCCTCCATTGTAGTCAGAAGCGCTATTGCCTGCGATCAATGGACGAAGACCTGCCCAGCTACTTTCGATATCATCAATGGTGATGTTGGCTTCTGGGAAGCGGTTATTGACAATGCCAAGTAGGTAATCTACATCTTCCTGCGTCACTTTCGGATGTTCCAAATCACCTGTGTAGTCTGTATCAGTTGTACCAAAGTAAGTCTTGTTTTCACGTGGGAGAACAAAGACCATACGGCCATCACCTAAACCTGTGTCAAAGTAAACTGGTTGTGAAACCTTGATCTTGCTTGAATCCACTACTAGGTGAACTCCCTTAGTTGGACGCATTTGTGAGAATTGGGTTCCCTTATTAGACAAATTGCGTACTTTATCGCTCCAAGGACCTGTTGTGTTGATAACCAGACGAGCCTTGATTTCAAACACTTGGTCTGTCAACAAATCACGAGCTACGACACCTGTAATCTTGCCACTTTCGTCAAAGAGGAAGCCTTCTGCCTTCACGTGGTTGGCAATGAGAGCACCGTCTTGGTTGGCACGTTTAATGTTTTCAATCACGAGACGCGCATCGTTGTTACGGAAGTCAAGGTAAACTCCACCTCCTACCAAACCTTCTTTCTTCAAGTTTGGCTGGCGTTCCAAGACTTCTTCCTTGCTCAAAACCTTGTTGGCAGCTGGCGTGTTATTAACCCCTGCCAAAAGGTCATACAAGTCCATAGCTACTTTAAGACGGAAGAGGCTAAAGGTCGCTCCATCTTCGTCGTAAACTGGCAAGAGCATTGGGTCCGGTTTTGGAATGTGTGGTGCGATTTGTTGAACCACTGCACGTTCAGAAACCGTGTCTGATACCACTTCTACGTCGAATTGTTTGAGGTAACGAAGACCTCCGTGAACCAATTTTGTTGAACGGCTAGATGTTCCTTCTGCGAAGTCCTGCATTTCAATCAAACCAGTATCTAGACCACTAGCTGCTGCCTGTAAAGCTACACCAGCCCCTGTGATTCCTCCACCGATAATCAAGAGGTCCAGGGTACGTTCCTGCATTTTTTGAATTGATAATTCACGTGTTTTCTTTGAAAATTCCATATTTACACACTTTCTAACTAAGTCGCTTTATTCTTCCAGTATTAGTCGTCTACTTCCGCAAAGACTTGGGTTGCTTTCACAGCTTTCTTCCAGCCCTTGTAGAGTTGTTCCTTGCGAGATTCATTCATAGATGGTTCAAAGAGTTCTCCTGTCTCATTCAAGAGTTTCAACTCATCCAAGTCCTTCCAATAGCCCACTGACAAACCTGCTAGAAAGGCTGCCCCCAAAGCTGTTGTTTCCAAGTTTTTGGCGCGTGCGATATCGATTCCCAAAATATCAGCTTGGAACTGCATGAGGAAATTGTTCATAGCTGCACCACCGTCTACTTTCAAGACTTGGATAGCTGTCTGAGCATCCACTTGCATGGTGTCGATGATGTCACGCACTTGATAAGCGATAGATTGCAAAGTCGCCTTGATAAAGTCTTCTTTAGTTGTTCCACGAGTTAAGCCAAAGACAGAACCGCGAGCGTTTTGGTTCCAGTATGGAGCACCTAGACCTGTAAAGGCTGGAACGACATAAACTTCATCATTGTTGTGAGAATCACGAGCGTATTTTTCAGATTCTGGTGAATTTTCTACCATGCGAAGACCGTCACGAAGCCATTGAATGGCACTTCCTGCGATGAAGATAGAACCTTCCAAGGCATAGTAAACCTTGCCGTTGATTCCGTAACCAATGGTTGTTAATAGGTTGTTTTCAGACAACTGCATCTCTTCACCAGTATTCATGATGATGAAAGAACCTGTTCCATAAGTATTCTTGACCATACCTGGTTCAAAGGCCAACTGCCCAAAGAGGGCTGCTTGTTGGTCCCCAGCCATACCTGAGATTGGCACTTCTCCACCGTAGAAATGGAATGGCGCTGTCTGACCGTATATCTCAGAGTTAGAACGAACTTCTGGTAGCATAGCCTTAGGAATGTTGAGGATTTCCAAAATCTCATCATCCCATTTGAGTTCTTTAATGTTATAAAGCATGGTACGAGCTGCATTTGAGTAGTCCGTCACGTGAGCCGCACCGTCAGTCAATTTCCAAACCAACCAAGTATCAATGGTACCAAAGAGCAATTCTCCTTTTTCTGCTCGCTCTTGAGCGCCTTCTACATGGTCCAAAATCCAACGAACCTTGGTAGCAGAGAAGTAAGCATCGATGATCAAACCAGTCTTTTCATGGAATTTTTCCACATAACCCTGACTTTTTAGTTGTTCAGCCAAAGGTGCTGTCTGGCGTGACTGCCAAACGATTGCGTTGTAGATAGGAAGCCCTGTTTTCTTATCCCAGACGACAGTTGTTTCACGTTGGTTGGTAATTCCGATTGCTTCGATTTGATTTGGCTTGACACCACTTTCGATGAAAGCACCCGCAATAACTGACTGAACAGAGTTCCAAATTTCATTGGCATTGTGCTCTACCCAACCTGCCTGAGGGAAAATCTGAGTAAACTCTTTTTGACTCGAGCTAACCTTTTCCCCTTTTTTGTTGAAAATGATGGCACGAGAGCTTGTAGTCCCCTGGTCAATGGCCATGATGTATTTTTCTTGTGACATGTGCTGTCCTCCTGATAAAGATCTTGAGGATGTTTCCTCTTTACACTAACTAGTATACAAAATAAAGCGCTTTCTTGTTTATCAACTTTTTTTAATTTTTTAAAAAATGTGAGTAGATTGTGTGAATTTCACAAAAAAGACCTGGAACAACCAAGCCTTTTAAGTGAATAATAACTGACGAATAGCCACCAAATCTTCCATATCCAAGTCATTTTTTAAATAATAAACTGGTGTTTGTTCCTTCTTATGAATCGGGTTATTGGTAACCAGCAAATCATAATGTCGAGTTCGGTCATAGGCTTCAATGGTAATAAAACGATTGTATTCCAAATACCGTTTCAAAATGGCTGCCATCCTTGAAAAGACAAGAAAACCAGATGTCAAATCCAGACCAATCCGCATATGCTGACCACCATTTTCAGCCATATATTCGATTAACTGCAGCCATTCCCAGAGAATTTTCTTATCTAAATCTGTCCCCTGATGAAAGGCCGGTAGAGCATGAAAAATCTCCTCTGCCGTTCCCCTAAAATCATGTTCCATCAGCAAATAAGGATGACGATTCTCCAACTGGTACTTGTAGCGGTCCTGTAAAATATAGCCCTTATAGAGATAGACTTGAGCACAAAGCTGACTGAGTTCATAGGTGACATGGTCCTCTGTATAATCACCCAGTAACTCCTCCTTCTTCATTTCTTGAATCAATTGCGTCAGCAAATCGGCCAACTGCCCTCCAAAACCAAGAATATACTCCATTGTATGAAGAGGAAGAATGCGATGAGATAGGAGGAAAGAGAAGAATATCATCATCTCCCCATCCTCAGTTCCGAGAGGGATGTGTTGCCCAGCAAAAAAGAACGAAGTCTTTCTCAGCAAACGAAGGTAGAAAATATTGTCAAAATAGCCATGCATTTTCTCTTCTATAACTTGAAACTGACAGGCATTGACTCGGAGACGCTGTTGACTGATGTGAGCCCAGAGAACCAAGTCCAATTTCTGGCCCGAAGACAAGCTTGCACCGCAGATTTCTTCTAGTGTAGCAATTTCCTGCTTTCTCTCTGGTTTCTGCATGTGACCTTCCCACTCCTGACTCGACCAGACCTTGCGGAAAAGACAGAAATAGAAATAGCGAATCTGATGCTCTGGACCTCGCCAACGTCCATTTTGGATGGATAAGTCAAATTCTGACAAAATCTGATTTAAACTAGCTAAGTGGCGACCAAGCGTTGCCTCGCTAATCATCAATTCTTGAGCCAGTTGATGGGCTAGGAACTGTTGGTGATAGAGAAGATAGACCAAAATCTGGTATTTAACAGCATTCTCCAAAAACAAGCTCCGGATATCTCTCCCCTTGGTAGCTGCACCGATTGACAGACGCAGATTTTCATCTTCTAAGTGAATAGTCAGCTCTAAGCCACTATCCAAAGCCTTGTCATTAAGAAGGGTGACATATTTGGTTAGGGTTGCTTTTGAAAATCCTGTTTCCTCCATTACAGCCTTGACAGTCGTCTGAGACTCTTGTAATAGAAAGGAAAGGATTGAAAATTGGCCAGATTCAGCCTTTTCCATCAAATCTCCTAAATACATTTGTTACCCCTTTCATTTTCTACCTTAAGCATAGCATAAATCTTACAAATGCTGAAATAATCTGTTTCTCTTTTTATTTTCATGCTGATTTCCTGGTTCATTATCCTGAAAATCAGCAAACACACGGCTCCCCCTTTGGGCATTTTTATGCTAAAATAGTAGCTATGGATAAAATTATTAAAACTATATCAGAAAGCGGAGCCTTTCGTGCTTTTGTCCTTGATAGCACAGAAACCGTCCGCACTGCTCAAGAAAAACACCAAACCCAAGCCAGCTCAACTGTAGCGCTTGGTCGAACACTTATCGCCAGCCAGATTCTCGCAGCCAATGAAAAAGGAAATACCAAACTAACCGTTAAGGTGCTGGGCTCTAGCTCTCTAGGTGCTATCATCACCGTCGCTGATACCAAGGGGAACGTCAAAGGATACGTTCAAAATCCTGGTGTTGACATCAAAAAGACTGCAACTGGTGAAGTTCTAGTCGGACCTTTTGTTGGAAATGGTCAATTCCTCGTTATCACAGACTACGGTACTGGAAATCCTTACAACTCTATGACTCCCCTCATCTCTGGGGAAATCGGTGAAGACCTGGCCTTTTACCTGACCGAAAGCCAACAAACCCCTTCAGCAGTCGGCCTCAATGTCCTTTTAGACGAAGAAGACAAGGTCAAGGTTGCAGGTGGTTTCCTAGTTCAAGTCTTGCCAGGAGCTAAGGAAGAAGAGATTGCTCGCTTTGAAAAACGCATCCAAGAAATGCCAGCTATCTCAACCCTTCTGGAAAGCGACGACCATATCGAAGCCCTCCTCAAGGCTATCTACGGTGACGAGGCCTACAAGCGTCTTTCTGAAGAAGAAATCCGTTTCCAATGTGACTGTAGCCATGAACGTTTTATGAACGCTCTTTCTAGCCTTCCAAGCTCAGACTTACAGGAAATGAAAGAGGAAGACCATGGGGCAGAAATCACTTGTCAATTCTGCCAAACGACTTACAACTTTGATGAAAACGACCTGGAGGAACTCATTCGTGACAAATCTTAACACACCTTTTATGATTGGCAATGTTGAGATTCCCAATCGTACCGTTTTAGCACCTATGGCTGGCGTGACCAACTCAGCCTTTCGTACTATTGCAAAAGAGCTCGGAGCTGGACTCGTTGTCATGGAAATGGTCTCTGACAAGGGAATCCAATACAACAACGAAAAAACCCTGCACATGCTTCATATCGATGAAGGCGAAAACCCTGTCTCTATCCAACTATTTGGTAGTGATGAAGACAGCCTAGCACGCGCAGCAGAATTCATCCAAGAAAACACCAAAACCGATATCGTGGATATCAACATGGGCTGCCCAGTTAATAAAATCGTGAAGAACGAAGCTGGCGCTATGTGGCTCAAGGATCCAGACAAGATCTACTCTATTATCAACAAGGTCCAATCTGTCCTTGATATTCCACTTACTGTCAAAATGCGTACCGGCTGGGCCGACCCATCTCTGGCAGTTGAAAATGCCCTCGCTGCTGAAGCAGCAGGTGTTTCTGCCCTCGCCATGCATGGCCGTACCCGTGAACAAATGTATACAGGTCACGCAGACCTTGAGACCCTTCACAAGGTCGCTCAAGCTTTGACCAAGATTCCATTTATCGCCAACGGTGACATTCGTACGGTCCAAGAAGCCAAACAACGCATCGAAGAAGTTGGTGCTGATGCAGTCATGATTGGCCGCGCTGCCATGGGAAATCCTTACCTCTTCAACCAAATCAACCATTACTTTGAAACAGGAGAAATCCTACCTGATTTGACCTTTGAGGACAAGATGAAAATCGCCTACGAACATTTGAAACGCTTGATTAACCTCAAAGGAGAAAACGTAGCAGTTCGTGAATTCCGTGGACTCGCTCCTCACTACCTTCGTGGAACATCTGGCGCAGCCAAACTTCGTGGAGCTATTTCACAAGCTAGCACCCTAGCAGAGATTGAAGCTCTCTTGCAATTGGATAAGGCTTAAAATGGTTCATACTGCTCTACTTGTTATCGATATGCAAAAAGCATTTGATAACCCTATCTGGGGAGAACGGAACAACCCTCAAGCTGAACAACAAGCATTGAGGGTACTGGCATACTTTCGTAAACACGCTCTTCCAATCTTACATGTTCAACACATATCTGACAATCCCCAGTCGCAATTTCATAACAAACAAAATCAGGAGTTTAAAAGTAGATTTGAACCAGTCACCTCAGAACCTATCTTTCAAAAAACGGTTAATAGCGCCTTCATTGGAACAAATCTTGAAACATATTTACGAAAAAATCAGATTTGTCATTTAGTCGTTGTTGGTTTGACCCTGCCTCATTGTGTATCTACTACGACACGAATGGCAGCAAATCTTGATTTTAAAGTCACTTTACTAGCAGATGCCACTGCCAGTTTTACCCTATCTAACAAAAACGGTCAGGCCATCTCTCCTGAGACTATCCATGAGATTAATCTCCTTTCTCTACAAGATGAGTTTGCTCAAATTCTTACTACAGAAGAATTTTTAACCCAAGTATAAGTATAAAATAATCCGTCAACTCTTATTGAGCTGACGGATTTTCTTTGATTGTAAAAATTTAAATACTGAGGGGTATTACTGATTCAAAGTAACACTGGAAACCTTACCATCCGCTCCTGTTGTAATTTGGATGATTTTTCCCCCACCAATTTTGGCATTATACTTACCATCATCAAGAGTATAAGAATAACCTTTGATAGAATAATTTTCTTTCTTTCCATCAGAAGATTCTACTGTAAATTGACCACCTGATGAAACTGTGATGGTTTCGCCATTTGCTCCCTTCCAATTGCCCGCTGCAGCTGAGAAATCACCATCTACCATAGTTAAAACACCCTTGTAGCGTTTATTTTGCTCTGCTTGTTTGTCTTGAAGTTTGCGGTCAGTTGTAGGATCATAGCTTGATTGGTTAGACTGGGCTTGAGGAGCCTGTTGAGTTGAAGGAGTCTGAGCAGGAGTTTGTTGACTAGCCGCC
This sequence comes from Streptococcus mitis, assembly GCF_002096835.1. GTDB lineage: Bacteria > Bacillota > Bacilli > Lactobacillales > Streptococcaceae > Streptococcus > Streptococcus mitis_W. The sequence goes on from NZ_NCVG01000023.1 coordinate 498,164, forward strand.
TGTTGATTAGCCACTTCTTGACCTTGTCTTTGCTCTGGTGCAGGTGCCGCTTGTGATGGCGTTGCAGTTGCTGAAGATTGATCAGTAGACGCCTTGGCCTTTTCAGATGAAGCTGAACTTGAGGACTTCTGAGTCTTGCTTTCTTTGCTAGAAGAAGCTACTTTAGAACTTGATGATTGGCTTGTCTTAGCAGAACTGCTTGCTTGAGTTGTTTCCTTTTTATTTCCACAAGCTCCCAGTAGCAAAGTAGAAGCCAATACAGTTGCTGCCATCAATTTGATATAGGTTTTCTTTTTCATTTTTCTACTCCTTTGTAATGTTTTAGAAATATAAAGAAATCTTTTTGTAATATAATTGTAACATTCAAATTTGAATATGTCAACAATTTATCTAAACTATTTTAAAAATCTCACATAATTTAGATACATTTACTCCTCCTACTCCTTTATTCGTAATCTAATAGAAAAAACAGAGAAAAATTCCTATTTTGTTTAAAATTTTTTAAATCGCTCTTGTGTAATCGCTTGCATCTTTAACTGCAAAGGAATATAATAATAGCGAACTAGGATATAGGAGGTATAGGTTTATGTTAAGCAAATATTACAAGTATCTTCCTTGGATGATTTTGGGAGCTTTCTGGTCTTATCAGTCTGCAATTCGCTACTCTCAGACTACATTTGATTTATTTTACTTAATAACCATTTTTATGATTGTAAATATAGCTTTATTGTACTTACACGAAACCTATTTAAAATATAAATACAAAGATTTATTCATTCGCATCATGAGCAATTCTAAGAAAGATAGCCACCCATAAAAGCAGTCGCAACAGCAAATCAAACTAATAAAGGCAAATCATGACCACCCGTCAAACGGGTGGTTTGTCCCAGGGCTATAAGCCCAAATTACCAGCCAGCGCCTAAAGACGCTGGCTTTCACTTTGTTCAA